>NZ_JBHVET010000862.1:0-3228 GCF_042802135.1 Kitasatospora sp. NPDC057512 | reverse complement strand
GGTCGAGCACGGTGTCGGCGCCCAGCGAGCGCAGGTACTCCCGCTTCTCCGGGGTGGAGGCCAGGGCGACCACCCGACTCGCGCCCAGCTCCCTGGCCAGCTGCACCGCCAGGTGCCCGACCCCGCCGGCGGCCGCGCTCACGCCGACGGCGTCACCCGGCCGCAGCCGCCCCGCCAGGGTCAGCGCGCCGTAGGCCGTCGCCCCCTGCTCCAGCAGCCCGAGCGCCTGCTCGTCGTCCACGCCGTCCGGCACCTCCACCGTGTGCGCCGCCTCGGGCGCGGCCACGTGGGCGTACCCGCCGCCGGTGCGCAGCAGCGCGACGACCCTCCGGCCGTCCTCGCGACGCCGCCCGACCACGTCGACGCCGAGCACCGCCGGCAGCGGGAACCTGAGGTACTCGCCGGTGCGGCACTCCAGGTCGGCGTAGTTGAGCCCGGCCAGGGTGACGTCGACCAGCACCCGGCCCGGGCCGGCCTCCGGTTCCGGCACCGTCTCGACGCTCAGCTCCTCCGGGCCGCCGTAGCGGTGGATCAGCGCGGCGCGCATCATTCCGTCCTCCTCCAGGTCGGGCCTCATCCGGCGAACAGCGCGAGCAGGGCGCCCTCCAGGGCGCGGGCGGCCTCCGGGCTCGCGGCGACCGCGCAGTACATCACCGAGCCGTCGGCGGGCCCGAAGTCGGAGCTGAACAGCACGCCGGTGCCGCTCTCCGGGTCGAAGGCCAGCCCGGCCGCGCCGATCGCCGCCACGGCCTCGGCGAAGGACGGCACCCTGAGGCCGGCCAGCTCCAGGAGGTGGCGCGAGCCGCGGTGCTCGGGGCGCAGCAGGCGGCCGGCGTAGGCGTGGTGCAGGTGGCTGGAGCCGGTGAGCCGCGCGTTGGTCTCGTGGAAGTAGATCTCGCCCCCGGGGGTCAGCACGGCGTCCGCGCTGACCGTGCCCCGGTAGCCGACCACCCGCAGCGCCTCGCACAACCGGGCGGCCTCGCGGACGAGTTCGTCCCGGGCCCCGGCGTCCGGGGTGACCGGCGGGGTGATCTCCCCGAGCACCACCGGCCGCATGACCATCTCGCCGCAGCCGGAGAGCACCGCGGCCGTGTCGCCGATGACGAACTCGGCGTACAGCGGCGCCGAGTCGGCGAAGTACCGCTCCACCACCACCCGTTGGCCGCGCCCGCCGGTCAGCCAGGTCCACCGCTCGGCCACGTACGCGGCCACCGCCGCCCGGTCCGGCAGCGGCACCACCCGCTCGGCGCCGACCGCCTCCACCTTCTCGTCCCGGGCGAGGATCTCGTTGCCGAGGCCCCCCGCCTGGTACTCGACCTTCACCATCACGCTGTGCCCCCGCGCCAGCAGGTCCTCGACGGCGGCCTCGACCTCCGCGGGCGATCCGGCCACCCGCCCGGGCGGGATCGGCACCCCGGCGCCGGCGGCCAGCGCCCGGAACCCCGCCTTGCTGTTGACCAGGGCGTTGCCGCCCTGCGCGGCGAAGGGCAGGCCGGGCATGGCGTGCCCGATCCCGAGCGCGGCCGCCAGCTCGGCCACCGCGCCGTTCGGCGAGACGGCCAGCACCTCGTCGACGGCGCGCCCGTCCAGCGCGCGGCGCAGCTCGGCGCGGAAGCCCGGGTCGGCCAGCCGGTCGGCGGTGAGCACCTGGTCGCCGTGGACGCCGGGCGGCGGCACCACGAAGGCCAGGCTGTCGGCCCGTACGCCGGTCAGCCCGGTGACGTACGCCAGGTACTCCGGGTCAGGGCCCCAGGGCAGCACCAGGACGTCCCCGTCCTCGGCCCACCAGAGCATCCGCTGCGCCCCGCACCCGGCGAACCGCAGCTCCGCCGGCGGTGTCCCGGCGAGGTCCCCGACCATCTCCTCGGTGCGGTTGTTCGCGATGCAGAGCGTCGTCATCTGGTGAACCCTTCCGGCCTTCGCCGCTGTCGCGGCCCTGGTCCCACGTGCGGCACGGGTGTGGCGTGCGCTACCGGTGTAGCGCACTGGGGTTGTTCTGGTTCGGCCCTCGGTCATTGAACAAAACACCGAACAACCGGCGGCCCTCCGACCTGCGCGGGCCGCTGCCGGAGCGGGCACCGGCCCGGCAGGGCACACCGGCCCCAGGGGTACCGTGGGTCTGCTGTTCGACCGCCCCGGTCCGTCCGACCCGACCGGCCCGGTTCCATCCGCAGAGAGGGAACGAACTCCCATGACCACCACCGTCGCCGCCTACGCCGTGCCGGCCCCCAAGGCCCCGCTGGAGCGTACGACCATCGAGCGCCGCGCGGTCGGCGAGCACGACGTGCTGATCGACATCGCCTTCGCCGGCATCTGCCACTCCGACATCCACCAGGCCCACGAGGGCTGGGGCCGGGCGGTCTTCCCCATGGTGCCCGGGCACGAGATCGCGGGCGTGGTCGCCGAGGTCGGCCCCGGCGTCACCGGCTTCGCGGTCGGCGACCGGGTCGGCGTCGGCTGCATGGTCGACTCCTGCCGCACCTGCGACAACTGCCGGGCGGGCCTGGAGCAGTACTGCGACGAGGGCCCGGTGTGGACGTACAACGCCGTCGGCAAGGACGGCCGGCCCACGTACGGCGGCTACGCGAAGACCGTGGTCGTCGACGAGAACTACGTGGTCCGCGTCCCCGAGGCGCTGCCGCTGGACAAGGCCGCCCCGCTGCTGTGCGCGGGCATCACCACCTACTCCCCGCTGCGGCACTGGAACGCGGGCCCCGGGAAGCGGGTCGCCGTGGTGGGCCTCGGCGGGCTCGGCCACATGGGCGTGCAGATCGCCCACGCGCTCGGCGCCGAGGTCACCGTGCTGTCCCAGTCCCTGCGCAAGAAGGACGACGGGCTGCGGCTGGGCGCCGACCACTACTTCGCCACCAGCGACCCGGCGACCTTCCAGAGCCTCGCGGGCACCTTCGACCTCATCCTCAACACCGTCTCCGCCCCGATCGACTTCGCCGCCTACTTCTCCCTGCTGCGCACCGACGGGGCGATGGTCAACGTCGGCCTCCCGGAGGAGCCGCTGGAGGTCGACATCCGGGCACTGGGCGGCCGGCGGCGCAGCATGAGCTCCTCGGGCATCGGCGGCATCGCCGAGACCCAGGAGATGCTGGACTTCTGCGCCGAGCACGGCGTGGCGGCCGAGATCGAGCTGATCGGCGCCGAGAGGATCAACGAGGCGTACGAGCGGGTCCTCTCCAGCGACGTCCGCTACCGCTTCGTCATAGACGCCGCCAC
>NZ_JBHVET010000861.1:0-3229 GCF_042802135.1 Kitasatospora sp. NPDC057512 | reverse complement strand
ATGTCGCTGGGGTTGTTGGGCGGTGGGGGTCATCGGGGCCGGTCGGGCGGTGTGCGGCAGCCGCGTGATGGCGAGTCCCGCCCCTCCCGGCCCGGCAGCCGCACCGGCTCAGTTGGGCGAGCCGTGCTGGGCGCGCCAGGCGTCCCAGCCGGCCGTGGACGCCACCTTCGCGTCGTGCAGGGCCCGCTGGGCGAGCGCGGTCGGCGGGCTCTCCAGGCTCCGCACCCAGCTGCGGCCGGCGGTGAACAGCGCGGCGCACACCATCGCCGCACCGGCCGCGCCGAGCAGCGAACCGACGCCGGTGAGCACCACGCCGCCGGCCAGCAGCGAGCGGTTGACCTGAAGCCCGTTGAAGATCTGGTTGGTCGCCATGCCTCCACGATGCGGGCAGTCGGCGGGGGCTGCACCTCGGGCCGCTCCGGGGTGCGGGGCCCTTCCGGGTGCGGGGCCCCCGGGCGTCCGCGACCCTGGGCACACGGAGTGCGCCCGGAGCGAGGAGGAGGCGCGATGCCCGATCTCGAACAGCTCGCCGTGGAGCACGCCGCCCGGGCGGCCGAGAGCCCGCACGGGCGCAGCGCCCACCTGGTCCTGCACGACGGGATCCTGCGGCAGACCGTGATCGCGCTGACCGCGGGCACCGCGCTGGACGAGCACAACCCGCCCACCGCGGGCAGCGTCCAGGTGCTGCGCGGCCGGGTCTCGCTGACCATCGCCGGCCGGCGGCTGGAACTGGCGGCCGGCCGCCTGGAGCCCGTCCCGCAGGAGCGGCACGGGCTGCTGGCGCACGTCGACTCGGTGGTGCTGCTGACCGCCGTCACCGCGTAGCGGGCACCCCCTACGGGCGGAACACCCCCTGCGGGCGGGACACTCCCTACGAGCGGGGCGCCCCCTACGGCCGCACGGGGTTGAAGACGCTGTCGCTGACCAGCCGCAGCCCGCGCAGGAAGTCCTGCCCGCTGGGCGCGAGTTCGGGCGCGGCCAGCCACTGGGCGCAGTAGCCGGCCAGCAGGGTCTGGTAGAAGCCCCCGAGGGCGACCTCCTCCTCGGTGTCCGGCACCTCGGGCAGCCCCCGGAACACCGCGGCGAGGCCGAGCCGGCCCTCCTTCTGCGCCGCCGCGAAGGCCTGGGCCAGCTCGGGGGCGTGCCCGGCCTGGGCGAGCGCCTCGAACTGGGCCGCCCAGAGCCCGCAGTGCTCGACGAAGACGCCCCGCAGCCCGTCCCAGACGGCGGCGAAGCGCACCTCCGGGTCGTCCGACACCTGGTTGGCGGCGATCACCACCGCGGCCAGCGCCTCCCCCATCTCCCCGATCGCCTCGATCATCGCCGCGTTGAGCAGCGTCTCCTTCGAACCGAAGTGGTAGCCGATCGCGGCCAGGCTGACGCCGGAGGCGGTCGCGATGTCGCGGGCGGTGGTGCGCCCGTAGCCCTTCTCGTACAGGCAGCGCTTGGCGCCGGCCATCAGGTCTTCGCGGTTTCCCATGCCCCGATCCTACGGAAGGACTGAACAGATGTCTTGCACATACGTACTAGACAAGCGTCTGACACATCCGTACGGTCTTCCCCATGACCGCAACCACCGGCCGCGCAGGCCGTCGCGAATGGATCGGCCTGGCCGTCCTCCTGCTCCCGACCCTCGTCCTCACCATGGACATGGGCGTGCTCTTCTTCGCCGTCCCGTACATCTCCACCACGCTGGCGCCGAGCGGCACCCAGCAGCTGTGGATCATGGACATGTACTCGTTCCTGCTGGCCGGGCTGCTCATCACGATGGGCGCGCTGGGCGACCGGATAGGCCGCCGCCGGCTGCTGATGATCGGCGCCGCCGGGTTCGCGGGCGCCTCGCTGCTGGCCGCCTGGTCGCACGACGCCGGCCAGCTCATCGCGGCCCGCGCGGTGCTCGGCATCGCCGGTGCCACCGTGATGCCCTCGACCCTCGCGCTGATCCGCACGATGTTCCACGACCCCCGGCAGCGGCAGATCGCGCTCGGCGCCTGGGGCGGCATCCTCACCGCCGGGGCCACCCTCGGCCCGGTCGCCGGCGGCCTGCTGCTGGAGCACTTCTGGTGGGGCTCGGCCTTCCTGCTCGCCGTCCCGGTCATGGCCCTGGTGCTGCTCACCGCGCCCGTCCTGCTCCCCGAGTACCGCGCCACCCGCCGCACCGGCCGCTTCGACCTGCTCGGCGCCGCGCTGTCGCTGGCCGCGATCCTGCCGCTGGTCTACGGCGTCAAGACGATCGCCGTCGAGGGCTGGAGCCTCCTGCCCGGGCTCGCCGTCGCCGCCGGACTGCTGCTGGCCGGCGCCTTCGTCCAGCGCCAGCGCACCGCCGCCGACCCGCTGCTCGACCTGAGCCTGTTCCGGATCCGCACCTTCAGCGGCGCGATCAGCGTCAACAGCATCGCGATGTTCGCGATGATGGGCTTCGCCCTCTTCACCTCCCAGTACCTCCAACTGGTCAAGGGCATGAGCCCGCTGACCGCCTCGCTCTGGTCGCTGGTGCCCAGTCTGGGCGTCGGCGCGGCGGTCGGCGTCAGCTCCGCGCTGGCCGGCCGGGTCCGCCCGGCGGTGCTGATGGGCGGCGGCTTCCTGGTCGGCTCGGCGGGCTTCGCGATGATGACCCAGGTCGGCGCGCACTCCCCGCTGGCGCTCGTCCTCACCGCGGCCGGCGTGCTGGCCGCCGGGACGGTCGGCACCATGACGATGACCGCCGAGATGGTCGTCTCCGCCGCCCCGGTCGAGCAGGCCGGCGCCGCCTCCGCCACCTCCGAGACCGCCGTCGAACTCGGCAGCTCGCTCGGCATCGCCCTGCTCGGCGCGGCCGGCGCCGCCGTCTACCACCACCGGCTGGACGGCGCCCTCCCGGCCGGCCTCGACGGCGCGGCCGCCCGGACCGCCCAGGACACCCTCGGCGGCGCGGCCACCGTCGCCGCCCACCTGCCCGGCCGGCTCGGCGCCGACCTGCTGGAGACCGCCCGCACCGCCTTCACCGACGGCCTGCACGTCGCCGCCGTGGTCGGCCTGGTCTTCGCCCTGGGCGCCGCGGCCCTGGCCTACCGCCTGATGCGCCACCTCCCGGCCGCCGCCCCCGCCGCCGCCCCGGAGCCCGTCGCCGCCTGATCCGCCCGGCCCGATCCACGCGGGTGGAAACCAGTCGTGGGTCGCCGAGCGGACCGAGGGGATGGTCCGGGCGGCCGCGGCGACCACCACCACGGCGATCGGCACGTTGACGTAG
>NZ_JBHVET010000860.1:0-3230 GCF_042802135.1 Kitasatospora sp. NPDC057512 | reverse complement strand
GCGCCGCGCGTGGTGCTGGTGGGCGGTGAGGCCGTCGGCCAGGCGCTGTGGACGCGGCTGCGGGAGACTCCGGGGCTGCGGGCGTACAACCTGTACGGCCCGACCGAGTCCACCGTGGAGGCCCTGGAGCAGCCGCTCGACGGCGCGGACCGGCCGGTGCTCGGCCAGGCCGTCGCGGGGACCGCCGGGTACGTGCTGGACGAGCACCTGAACCCGGTCCCGCTCGGCGTGGCAGGGGAGTTGTACCTGGCGGGCGCCGGACTGGCCCGGGGGTACCTGGGCCGGCCCGCCCTGACCGCCGAGCGGTTCGTCGCCAGCCCGTTCACCCCCGGCGAGCGGATGTACCGCACCGGTGACCTGGTGCGCCGCGCCCGCGATGGTGAGCTGGAGTACCTGGGCCGGACCGACGACCAGGTGAAGATCCGTGGTTTCCGGATCGAACTGGGCGAGATCGAGGCCGTGCTGGCTGCTCACCCGGCCGTCCGTCAGGCCGTGGTGAGCGTTCGGGAGGGCGAGGATGGGGACCGTCGGCTGATCGCCCACTGCGCGGTGGCCGAGGACGCCGGCCCCGAACTCGGTGGCGCGCTGCGCCGGTTCGCCGCCGAGTCGCTGCCCGGCTACATGGTCCCGGCCGCCGTGGTGACCCTCGACGCCCTGCCGCTGACCGGCAGTGGCAAGGTCGATCACCGTGCCCTGCCCGAACCCGACCTGACAGCACTCGCACTGGCCGGCGGCCGGGCGGCCCGTACCCCGCAGGAGGAGATTCTGTGCGGCCTGTTCGCGGAGGTGCTCGGGCTGGACGCGGTCGGGGTGGAGGACGACTTCTTCGCGCTGGGTGGGCACTCGCTGCTGGCGACCCGGTTGCTCAGTCGGGTCCGCTCGACGCTGGTCGCCGAGTTGGCCGTCCGGGACGTGTTCGAGGCGCCGACGCCCGCTGGGCTGGCGGCCCGACTCGGTTCGGGGGCGGAGCGTCTCGCGCTGACCGTCCGGGCTGAGCGGCCGGAGCAGGTGCCGCTGTCCTTCGCCCAGCAGCGGCTCTGGCTGATCGACCGGATGGAGGGGCCCAGCGCGCTGTACAACCTGCCACTGGTGCTCCGGGTGGCGGGCGAGCTGGACACCGACGCCCTCGGCTCCGCGCTCGGCGACCTGGTCGCCCGGCACGAGGTCCTGCGCACGCTGATCGAGGAGGAGGACGGCACCCCGTACCAGCGCGTCCTGCCGGCCTGGGCGGCCCGGGTGCCCGTCGAGCTGCTGCCCGAGGGCACCGCACCGGAGACCTGCGCCGGGCGCCCGTTCGACCTGGCCGTCGACCTGCCGATCCGGGCCCACCTGATCCCGGCCGGGCAGGCCGAGTACCTGCTGGTCCTGGTACTGCACCACATTGCCGGTGACGGATGGTCGATGGGTCCGTTGCTGCGTGACCTCGCCGCCGCCTATGCGGCGCGGACGGCGGGCACCGTGCCCGGGTGGGCGCCGCTGCCGGTCCAGTACGCGGACTACGCGCTCTGGCAGCGTGAGCTGCTTGACGAAGCGGACCAGGACGGCCCGATGGCACGCCAACTCGGCTACTGGCGCGAGGCGTTGGCGGATCTTCCGGAGGAGCTGGTACTGCCGGCGGACCGTCCGCGGGGTGCCGTCGCCAGCCATCGGGGTGACCGGGTGGTGCTTCCGCTGGGCGCCGAACTGCACCGTGCGCTGGTGGCGTTGGCGCGTGAGCAGCGGGTGACGATGTTCATGGCCGCGCAGGCGGCACTGGCGGCCCTGCTGACCCGGCTCGGTGCCGGAACGGACATCCCGATCGGATCGGTGACGGCCGGGCGTTCGGACGAGGCGGTGGACCAGTTGGTCGGCTTCTTCGTCAACACCCTGGTGCTGCGGACCGACACCTCGGGCAATCCGAGTTTCACGGAGCTGCTGGGCCGGGTCCGGGAGACCCAGCTCGATGCCCATGCGCACCAGGACGTGCCGTTCGAGCGTCTGGTCGAGGAGCTCAACCCGGCCCGCTCGCTGGCCCGGCACCCGCTGTTCCAGGTGATGCTGGTCCTTCAGGGCGGTGGCGACACGGCGCCGTTGGACGCGGCCGGGCTGGACGTCTCCGTGGAGCCGTCCGGTCGCGCGGTCGCCAAGTTCGACCTGAGTGTCGGCATCGGCGAGTCCTTCGGTCCGGACGGCGCACCGGCCGGTCTGGAGTGCGTGGTCGACTTCGCGACGGACCTCTTCGACCGCGAGACGGCCGAGGCGATCATTCGCCACTTCGCCAACCTGCTGGCGGCGGCCGTCGAGCGGCCGGACACCCGGATCGGGGCACTGCCGCTGGTGAGCCCGGAAGAGCGGGCCGAACTGCTCGGTGGCGCGCGGCCGTTGGCCTCGGAGGTGCCGCTGCTTCCGGCGGTGTTCGAGAGGCAGGCGGCGTCCACGCCGGAGGCGGTGGCGCTGGTGTGCGGCGACGAGGTGCTGACCTACCGGGAGTTGGACGCGCGGGCCGACCGGCTCGCGGGCCGGCTGGTCGGTGCCGGGGTGACGCCGGGGGCGGTGGTGGCGTTGGCGCTGCCGCGCTCGGTGGAGTCGGTGGTCGGGCTGCTCGCGGTGCTGAAGGCCGGTGGTGTCTATCTGCCGCTGGACGCCGGGTACCCGGCGGAGCGCACGGCCTACACCCTGGCCGACGCCGAGCCCGCGCTGGTGCTGACCGACGGCCGCTGGCCGCTGCCCGAACTGCTGGCCGATCTGCCGGTGTTGGACGTCACGGATGCTCCCGGACCGGTGGAGTTCACCAGGCCCGTCCTGCACCCGGCGGACGCGGCGTACGTGATCTACACCTCCGGCTCGACCGGCCGCCCCAAGGGCGTGGTGGTCTCGCACGGCAGTCTCGCCGCTCTGCTGGCCGGCCACCGGGCGGGCATGATGGCGGGGGAGGAGAACCGGAGGTTCGCGCTGACGGCCTCGCTCTGCTTCGACGCCTCCTGGGAGGGCCTGCTGTGGATGGTCGCCGGGCATGAACTGCACCTGATCGGCGACGACCTGCGCCTCGACGCCGCCGCGCTGGTCCGCCACCTCGACTCGCACGGCATCGACGTGGTGAACGCCACGCCGTCCTTCCTGGTCCAACTGGTCGAGGAGGGACTGCTGGAGGAGCCCGCGCCGCGCGTGGTGCTGGTGGGCGGTGAGGCCGTCGGCCAGGCGCTGTGGACGCGGCTGCGGGAGACTCCGGGGCTGCGGGCGTACAACCTGTA
>NZ_JBHVET010000859.1:0-3232 GCF_042802135.1 Kitasatospora sp. NPDC057512 | reverse complement strand
CGGGCCGCTCGGCGACCGGCGGCAGGGTGCCCTTGAGCGGCCCCCACTCGTTCGGGTCCGGCACACCGGCCGGCTGCATCTTGCGCCGGGCCGGCCCGCCGCCGTGGTCGGACTCGCCGGGCTCCTTGGCGCCCGGCCAGTCCTTGGCGACCCGGGCCGCGAGCACGAACTCCTTGCGCAGCGGGTTCCCCTCGAAGCCGTCCGGCAGCAGCAGGGTGGCCAGGTGGGGGTGCCCGGGGAAGTCGATGCCGAACATCTCGTGCGTCTCGCGCTCGTGCCAGGCGGCACCGGCGTACACCGGGACGGCAGTCGGCAGCGCGGCCCGGTCGCGCGGCACCCGGGTGCGCAGCGCGAGGTGCCGCACGCCCGGCGCCTCGACGGCGGCCAGGTGCGCGACCACGGAGAAGCCCTCGGCGAGCTCGTCGACGGCGCTCAGCCAGTCGAAGAAGCCCAGGCCCAGGACGTCCCGGGCGTTGGTGAGCGCCTCGGTCCAGTGCTCGGCCGGGACGTCGACGGTGACCAGCCCGTACGCCTCGGCGCCGGTCGCCCACTCCCCGACCGACGCCGCGTACTGCTCGGCGGATGTCACGAGACCCCTCCCTCGGTCGAAGAGCCGGCCGCGGAACCGGCCGCGGACGCACCCGAGGGCCCGGCCACCAGCGGCCGGCGCAGCGCCGCCGCGGGCGCGGGCACGGTGTAGCGGTCCGGCAGGGACTCGGCCGCGATCTTCTCCTGGAGCTTGAGGATGCCCTGGAGCAGCGCCTCCGGCCGCGGCGGGCAGCCGGGCACGTAGACGTCCACCGGGATGATCTGGTCCACGCCCTTGGTGACCGAGTAGGAGTCCCAGTACGGGCCGCCGGAGTTGGAGCAGGCGCCGAAGGAGATGACGTACTTCGGCTCGGGCATCTGCTCGTAGAGGCGCTTCACGGCGGGCGCCATCTTGTCGGTGACCGTCCCGGAGACGATCATCAGATCAGCCTGACGGGGTCCGGGCGCGAACGGGATGACACCCATCCGGATGAAGTCGTGTTTGGCCATGGAGGCGGCGATGAACTCGATCGCGCAGCAGGCGAGCCCGAAGTTGAAGCACCAGAGGCTGTAGCGGCGCCCCCAGTTGAGCACCACCTTGACCGGGTCCGGCGCGAGCCGGGCCAGCGGGCCGAGGCCGCGGCGCTCGACGGCGCCGGGGCGCGCGGGGTCCGGCAGGCCGAGCGGGACGGGACCGCCCTGTGCGCCGCCGTGCGAGTGGGAGTGCGTCACGTCCATTCCAGAACGCCCTTCTTCCAGGCGTAGAGCAGCCCGACCGCGAGGAAGCCGATGAACAGGAACATCTCGATCAGCGTTCCGGCGCCGTACCCGGCGGAGGCGAAGACGGTCGCCCAGGGGAACAGGTAGATCGCGTCCACCGCGAAGATCACGTACAGGAAGGCGTACACGTAGTAGCGGATCTGGGTGTGCGCCCAGTCCTCGCCCACCGGGTCCACCCCGCACTCGTAGGCGAGGAGTTTCTCGGGCGAGTACACCACGGGCCGCAGCAGCCGGTTGGCGGTGAACGCCACGGCGACGAAGAGCACCCCGACGACGGCCATCAGGCCCATCGCGGCGTACGCGTCGAAGTAGCCGCTGCCGACCGCCGGGTCGGCCGCGACGGCAGCCGCGTGCTTCCCCTCCATGCCTTCGCCTCCACCTCGGCCGTGAACCCGCCCTCAAGACAGTTCTACGACGTTTGCTCTCACCGGCCCAACCATGGCCAAAGCGTGAGTCTAAGGGGACCGCTCCGCTCCGCCCGAACCCTGCCCGCTCCGCAAGACGGCCGGTGGACACCCGGGCGGGCGTCCGGTGACCGGGCCCGGGGGTGGGGTTAACCCCCGGCCGGGAAGATGTATCACCCCCATGGCACCCACCGCTCCCGGTTCGGGAAGCTTGGTCCAGCCGCACGACGAAGTAGGGACGGTAGATCCGGATGAAGCCGCTGCACCGCGCCGTGGACGCCATCAAGGAGCAGGACGCCCGGATGGAGCGCCCGCCGCTGTACGGCACGAGGATGTGGCACCAGGTCGGCCAACTGCTGCTGAACCTGCCGCTCGGCATCTTCGGCTTCGTGCTGGCCATGACCACGCTGGCGGTCGGCCTGGGCCTGTCGGTCACCGTGCTCGGCCTGCCGATGCTGGCCGGCGGCCTGGCCGTCTCGCGCTCCCTGGGCACGCTGGGCCGGCGGCGGGCGCGCGCCGCGTACGACTCCGCGATCGACGAGCCGGAGCCGGTGAAGCCGCGCCGCCCTGGGGTGGTCGGCTACACCATCGCCCAGCTCACCGACCTGCTGAACTGGCGCTCGGCGCTCTACAACGTGCTGATGCTGCCCTGGGGCGTGCTCAGCTTCGCCCTGACCCTGGTCTCGGTGATCGTGCTCTGGCCGGTGCTGCCCTGGGTGATCCGCGGGCTGGCCGCGGTCGACCGCATGCTGATCGAGTCGCTGCTCTTCCCGGGCGCCCTGGCCGAGCGGGTGCGCGAGCTGGAGGACGACCGCGGCACCGTGGTCGACACCGCCGCCGCCGACCTGCGCCGGATCGAGCGCGACCTGCACGACGGCGCCCAGGCCCGGCTGGTCGCGCTGGCGATGGACCTCGGCATGGCCAAGGAGCGGCTGCGCGAGGTGGAGTCCGAGGACGACATGGCGGCCGCCGCGAAGATGGTCGACAACGCCCACGGCGAGGTGAAGCTGGCCCTCCAGGAGCTGCGCGACCTGGCCCGCGGCATCCACCCTGCGGTGCTCACCGACCGCGGCCTGGACGCCGCGCTGTCCTCGGTCGCCGCCCGCTGCACCGTCCCCGGCGGGGTCCGGGTGAGCGTCGACCTGAGCGGCCCGGACGGGCAGCCCGAGCGCCCGGACTCGGCGGTCGAGGGCATCGCCTACTTCACCGTCAGCGAGCTGCTGACCAACGTCTCCAAGCACGCCGGCGCCCGCTCCGCCACGGTCGAGGTCTGGCGTTCGGACAACCAGCTGATGGTGCTGGTCCAGGACGACGGCAAGGGCGGCGCGGCCCCGTACCCGGGCAGCGGCCTGGCCGGGCTGGCCGAGCGGATCCGCGCGGTGGACGGGGTCTTCCTGGTCGACAGCCCCGACGGCGGCCCGACCACCGTCACCGTCGAGCTGCCCTGGCGCACCCGCACCGCCCGCCGCTGACCGCGGGAACCCCCGGACACGGCAGGGCGCCGGGACCTCGTCGAGGCC
>NZ_JBHVET010000858.1:0-3234 GCF_042802135.1 Kitasatospora sp. NPDC057512 | reverse complement strand
CCGCACCCGGACCGGCCCTGCGCCACCTGCGCGAACTCACCGACCACTGGCGCCCGTTCGGGGCGGCCCCGGCGACGGCCGGCGCCGCCCCGGCGCAGCCCACGGCCGCCCCCGGGGAGGCCGATTCCGAGGGCCCCGACGCCGAAGCCCTCGGAACGGAGACCCTCGGCGCCCCGCTGCCCGCCCCCGGGCCGGACGCGCCCCGGACACTGCCCGAGGCACTGCTGCGCGCCGCCGAGCTGCACCCCGATCGCGGACTCCACCTGATCCGGGCGGGCGGCGAGGCCACCAGACTGACGTACCGTCAACTCCTCGACCGCTCCCGCGAGATCCTCGCGATCCTGGCCGCCGCCGGACTGCGGGCCGGGGACCGGGTGATCCTCCAGGTCCCGGACCCCGAGTTCTACTTCCCCACCCTGTGGGCCTGCTTCCTGGGCGGGATGCAGCCGGTGACGGTCGCCCGCCCGCCGGACTACCACGAGCGCAACCCCGTCCTGGAGAAGCTCTGGCACGCCTGGCAGACCCTGGAGGAGCCGCCGGTGCTCGTCTGCGGGCCCGCGGTGGCGGGCCTGGAGCGGCTCGGGGAGCTCTACCCGGCGCCGGGCCTGCGGGTGATCGCGGTCGACCGGCCCGCCGAGGGAGGGCTGCCGGACGGCCCCGCCCCCGAGCACGCCCCCGCCCCCGCCGACGTCGCGATGCTCCAGCTCTCCTCCGGCAGCACCGGGCGCTCCAAGGCGGTGCAGATCACCCACCGCGGCATCGTGGAGTACGTGGCGGGGGCCGTCGCCCAGGGCACCGATCCGGCCGACACCACGGTCAACTGGCTGCCGCTGGACCACGTCGCCGGACTGCTGATGTTCCACCTGCGCGACGTGGTGCTGGCCGCCGACCAGGTGCAGATCCCCACCGAACTCGTGCTCGCCGACCCGCTGGTCTGGCTGGACGCGCTGGAGCGCTACCGGGCGGCGCACTCCTGGTCGCCCAACTTCGGCTTCCGGCTGGTCGCCGAGGCCGTCCGGGCCGCCGGGCCCGGCCGCCACTGGGACCTGTCCTCGGTCAAGTCGCTGATCAACGCCGGGGAGCAGTGCACCGAGGCGGTGATCGACGAGTTCCTGGCCGCCACCGCCCCGTTCGGTGTCCGCCCCGAGCACATGCTGCTGGCCTGGGGCATGGCCGAGACCTGCACGGCGATCGCCTACAAGCGCTACCACGAGGACGGCGCCCGCCGGCTGGTGCGCACCGACTCGCTGACCGGCCGGCTGGAGCCCGCGGACCCGGACTCGGCGGAGCGCGGCACCGCCTTCCTCAGCATGGGCCGGCCCGCGCCCGGCACCCGGATGCGGGTGGCCGACGACGCCGGACGGGCGCTGCCCGAGCTCCGCGTCGGCCGGCTCCAGGTCCACTCCGGCCGGGTGACACCGGGGTACCTGCACAACCCGCCGGCCAACCAGGAGGCCTTCGTCGGCGACGGCTGGTTCGACACCGGGGACCTGGCCTTCCTGGTCGACGGCGAGGTGGTGCTCACCGGCCGTCGCAAGGAGATCATCATCGTCAACGGCGTGCACTACTTCTGCCACGAGCTGGAGGACGTGGTGGCTTCCGTGGCGGGGGTGCGCTCCGGGCACGTCGCGGCCTTCGGGGTACCGGACGAACGCACCGGCACCGAGCAGTTGGTGATCGCCTACGTCCCGAGCGAGCCGGACGCGCCCGCGCCGCCCGTCGCCGCCGAGGTGCGGCGGCTGCTGGCGGCCCGCCGGCAGCCGGCCCCCGCCCTGGTGCTTCCCGTCCCGGCGGCCGACTTCCCGCGCACCACCAGCGGCAAGATCCAGCGCACCGCGCTGCGCGGGCGGCTGCTGGACGGCGAACTCGACGACCACATCGTCGCGTTGGACCTGGCCGAGGCCAACTCCCGGACGCTGCCGGACTGCGTGCGGCAGCTCGGCTGGGAGGCCCGCCCGGTGGCGGCGAACCCGGCAGCCCTGGCGGCCCCGGCCTCATCGCTGGCTGAGGAAACGATCCTGCTGCTCGGCCCGTCCGGCCCCGGCACCCTCACCGAGGCGCTGGCCGCCGCCCTGCCGAACGCCCTGGTGGTCGACCGCCCGCCGACCGCCGACCCCGAGGACTGGCTGCGGGCCCCCGGCGACCGGACCGCCGACCGGCTGGTCTACCTGTGGAGCGCGACGGCCGACACCTCGGACCAGGCTGCGGACGAGGCGCTGCTTGCCCTGCTGCGGGCGCTCCCGACGCGGGCGCCGGTCCGCGAGCTGGTCTCCGTCAGCGCCGGGCTGCACGCCGTGCTCCCCGGCGAACTCCCCAGCCCCCGAGGCGCGTTGAGCGCCGCACTGACCGCCGGGGCACGGGCCGAGCAGCTGGTGCCCGCCGCCCGGCACCTCGACCTGCCGGGTGACGCGCCGGTCGCGGAGCAGGCCGCCGCGCTGCTCGCCCTGCTCGCCGACCCCCGCCCCGAGCCCGAGTCCGCCTGGCGCGCCGGCCGCCCCTGGGTCCCCCTGCTGGCACCGGCCGAGGCCGCCCCCGAACCGGCCGGGGAAGGCTGCTCACTGCTCACCCCCGGCGCCCGCTACCTGGTCACCGGCGGCCTCGGCGGGATCGCCGCCGAGCTGCTGCCCGGACTGCTGCGCGAGTACGGCTCCCGACTGCTGATCGTCGGCCGCAGCGACCTGGACGCGCCGACCGCCGAGGCGGCCGAGCGCCGGGCCGCGCTGCGCCGACTGGCCGCCCAGGGCGGCCAGGTCACCTACCGCCAGGCCGATGTGACGAATCGTCATCAACTGGCGGAGGTACTCGCCGAGGCCGAGCGCGAGTGGCAGGCGCCGCTGGACGGCGTGCTCCACCTGGCCGGCGGCTACCGGCTCACGCTCCTCGCCGACACCGGTACCGAGGACTGGCGCGAGGCCGTCCGGACCAAGACCGAGGGCACCGACCACCTCATCGAGCTGGTCCGGCAGCGTCCCGGCGCCCAGTTCGTCGCCTTCTCCTCGATGATCGGCCTCCAGGAGGCGGTCGGCTCCGCCGGGTACGCCGCCGCCAACCGCTACCTGGAGAGCACCGTCGAGCGGCTGCGCCGGGAGACCGGCACCCCGGCCTGGACGATCTCCTGGGGCCTGTGGAGCGGGGTCGGCATGAACCGCGACACCGAGAACGAGCAGGCCGCCGCCGGCCGGGGCATCGCCGTGCTGAGCGCCGCGCACGGCCGCCGGCTGGCCGCCCTGCTGC
>NZ_JBHVET010000857.1:0-3238 GCF_042802135.1 Kitasatospora sp. NPDC057512 | reverse complement strand
GCCGTCGGGGCTCGAAGCTCACGCCCGGGCGGCCGAGCGCGGCCCGGGCGGCGGCCAGCGCCTCGGCGGAGACGTCCGGGGTGTGCAGCGGACCCGCGCAGTTGTCGCACCGGCCGCACGGTGCGGCCTGCTCGTCGTCCAGCTGACGGCGCAGGAACTCCATCCGGCAGCCGGTGCCCGCCGCATAGTCGCGCATCGCCCGCTGCTCCGCCTCCCGGGAGGCGGCGACCTTGGCGTAGCGGGCGGTGTCGTACGCCCAGCTCTGGCCGGTGGCCGTCCAGCCGCCCTTGACCCGGCGGACGGCGCCGTCCACGTCGAGCACCTTGAGCATGGTCTCCAGCCGGGCCCGGCGCAGGTCCACCCGGGGCTCCAGGGCGGCGGTGGAGAGCGGCCGGCCGGCCTCGGCCAGCGCGTCGATGGTGCGGCGCACCTGTTCCTCCGGGGGGAAGGCCAGTGAGGCGAAGTAGCGCCAGATCGCCTCGTCCTCGCGCCCGGGCAGCAGCAGCACCTCGGCCCGGTCCACTCCGCGCCCGGCCCGGCCGACCTGCTGGTAGTAGGCGATCGGCGAGCTGGGCGAGCCGAGGTGCACCACGAAGCCGAGGTCGGGCTTGTCGAAGCCCATGCCGAGCGCGGAGGTGGCGACCAGCGCCTTGACCCGGTTGGCCAGCAGGTCGGCCTCGGCGGTGCGGCGCTCGGCGTCCTCGGTGCGGCCGGAGTAGGAGGCCACCGGGAAGCCGCGCTCGCGCAGGAAGGCCGTCACCTCCTCGGCGGCGGCCACCGTCAGGGTGTAGACGATGCCCGAGCCGGGGAGCCGGTCGAGGTGGTCGGCCAGCCAGGCGAGGCGGTGTGCCGGGTCGGGCAGGGAGAGCACGCCCAGGGTGAGGCTCTCCCGGTCGAGCGGCCCGCGCAGCACCAGGGCGTGCTCGTCGGTGGTACCGGTGCCGAGCTGCTCGGCGACGTCCGCGGTGACCCGGGCGTTGGCGGTGGCGGTGGTGGCCAGGACCGGGACGCCGGGCGGCAGCTCCGCGAGCATGGTGCGCAGCCGGCGGTAGTCGGGGCGGAAGTCGTGCCCCCAGTCGGAGATGCAGTGGGCCTCGTCGACCACGAGCAGGCCGGTGGAGGCGGCGAGCTCGGGCAGCACCTGGTCGCGGAAGTCCGGGTTGTTCAGCCGCTCGGGGCTGACCAGCAGGATGTCGACCTTCCCGTCGGCGACCTCCTCCTGGACCGCGGTCCACTCGTCGGTGTTGGCCGAGTTGATCGTGCGGGCGTGGATGCCGGCCCGGGCGGCCGACTCGACCTGGTTGCGCATCAGGGCGAGCAGCGGTGAGACGATCACCGTCGGCCCGGCGCCGCGGGCCCGGAGCAGGGCGGTGGCGATGAAGTAGACGGCGGACTTCCCCCAGCCGGTGCGCTGGACGACCAGGGCGCGGCGGTGGTCGACCACGAGGGCCTCGATGGCCGTCCACTGGTCCTCGCGCAGGGTGGCTCCGGGGCCGGCGAGCTCGCGCAGGACGGCCTCGGCCCGCGCCCGGACCTCGGCGCGGTCGGCGGTGGTGTGGATGTCGGGCTGCTGCATGGCGTCCATGTAACCCCGTACCGCCGACAAGCGACGAATGCCGGGGAGCGGAGGCGGGGGAAGGCGGGGTGTATTTCATCCGCTGGTCCGCTGAACGGCGGTCAAAATCCACTCGTGGGAGGGAGTGTCGCCTGCTCCGAATGAGTGAGGAGAAATTCGGGGGCGGAGTTATCCACAGGAAAAAAGTCGGTTCCGACATCGTTCGCGGATTGCGTCCACTCTTGCGGCCATGAACGCGATGAACAACGAACACGTCATTCTGTCCCTCGGACCGGCCTCCGACCACCGGCAGGTCGTCATGCGCGGCCCGGCCGACATGGCCGAGCTGCTTCCGTACTTCCTGGGCTTCTACCCCGACGACAGCATCGTCGCGGTGGGGCTCCACGGTCCCGGCCTGCACCAGGGCGGGGTGATCCGGGCGGACCTGCCGCGGTCTCCCGCGCAGTGGCCGGCCGCGGCGGAGGAGACGGCCGCCCTGCTGGTCGCCCTCTCCGAGCGGCACGGCGCCCGGCCGCTCCAGGTGCTCCTCTACCTCTGCCAGGACCCGGATGCGGCCCACGCCCCGCCGGTGGTGGACGGGCTGCGGCCGCTGGCGGAGGCCCTCCGGGCGGCCTTCGGGCGCCGGGGCGTGGCCGTCAAGGAGGCGCTGTGCGTCTCGGACGGCCGCTGGTGGTCCTTCCTCTGCCGCGGTGACGGCTGCTGCGACGCGGCGGGCAATCCGGTGCGGCGCAGCCCGGAGCCGGGTCCGGCGGCCGCCGCCGCGACGGTGGCCGGCCTGGTGCCGCGCGGCAGCCGCAAGGCCATCATCGGCGGGCTGGACCCGGTCGGTCCGCCGGCGGACGCCGCCCAGCGCGAGGCGCTCGCCCGGGCCGAGGCCGTGGACGCCCTCGCCAGGGAGCAGCGCATCGCCCTGCTCGACCAGGCCTTCGCCGAGTTCCGGGCCGGAGCCAGGGAACTCGACGCGGACCGGACGGCCCAGCTGCTGCTCGCCCTGCGGGACCGTCTGGTGCGGGACCGTGGCGTCGAGTACGCCAGGCCCGCCGAGCTGGCCCCGGCCGAGCGGCTCTGGCGCTTCCTCGCCCGGCGGGCGGTGCCGCCGTACGAGGGCTGCGCGGTGGCCCCGCTCACCCTGCTGGCCTGGACGTCCTGGGTCGCCGGGGACACGGCGACGGCCCGGGTCGTGCTCGGCCACGTCCTGCGGCTCGCCCCGGGCTACCTGCTGGCCGAGCTGCTCTACGAGTCGCTCAACGACGGCATGACGCCCCAGGGGCTGCTGGCCGCCGTCGAGGCCCAGCGTCGGCGGCGCGAGGAGCCCGGGGCCGCCACGGCCCCGGCCGAGGAACCGCGGCCTCCGGCGGGCGGAGCACCGAACGCCGAGGCGCCGCCGCCCGCCCAGGGGGCGCCCCTCCGTGACGACGCGGGTCGCGGGCCCGCCCCTGGCGCGGGCGAGGCCCTCGGTGAGCGGCCCGGGCGGTCGGCCGGCGCGCGGCGGCACCGGCGTGGCGGTCGCCGGAAGGGTTCGTCCACGGCGTCGGCACCGATGGATCCGGGCCCGGGCGCCCCGGACGGCTCGGGAGGTCCGGAGCCGGACGGTGGTGGTGCCGGGGCGGTCGGCCTGCTGTCGGCGCCCGGACGGGCCGCAGTGCCCGGGCACGCCAGGGC
>NZ_JBHVET010000856.1:0-3238 GCF_042802135.1 Kitasatospora sp. NPDC057512 | reverse complement strand
GATCCCGGACGGCGGCGGCCGCCGGAGCCGCCCAACTGTGTTTGCCTACATCATCCGCAGGATCTTCGCGGCGGCGATTTTGCTGCTGGTCGTCAGCGCGGTCACCTTCGCGATCTTCTTCCTGCTCCCGCGCCTCGCGGGCGAGACGGCCGACCAACTGGCCGCCCAGTACATCGGGAAGACCCCGTCGCCGGAAGCGATCGCGGCGGTCAAGCAGAACCTCGGCCTCGACCAGCCGCTGTACACCCAGTACTGGAACTTCCTCAAGGGGCTGGTCAGCGGCGCCGAGTACCACTTCGGGCCGGAACCGGCCACCTGTCACGTGCCCTGCTTCGGCTACTCCTTCAAGAACCACCTGGAGGTCTGGCCCGAGCTGACCAAGCGGATCCCGACCACCATCTCGCTCGCCGCCGGCGCGGCGGTGCTCTGGCTGGTCTCCGGCGTCGCCACCGGCGTCGTCTCCGCCCTGAAGCCGCGCTCGATCTTCGACCGGCTCTCCATGGGCGTCGCGCTCGCCGGCGTCTCGCTGCCGGTCTTCTTCACCGGCGCGCTGCTGCTCACGCTGTTCAGCTACGAGTGGCCGATCCTGGACAACCTGCACTACGTCGACTTCACCGACAACCCGCTGATGTGGGCCCGCAACCTGATCCTGCCGTGGATCTCGCTGGCCTTCCTCTACTCCGCGCTCTACGCCCGGCTCACCCGCGCCGGGATGCTGGAGACCATGAGCGAGGACTACATCCGCACCGCCCGGGCCAAGGGTCTGGTCGAGCGCAAGGTCGTCGCCCGACACGGGCTGCGCGCCGCGCTCACCCCGATCGTCACGATCTTCGGCATGGACCTCGGGCTGCTGCTCGGCGGCGCGCTGATCACCGAGCAGGTCTTCTCGCTCCAGGGCGTCGGCCAGTTCGCCGTCCAGGCGATCTCCGACAACGACCTGCCCAAGATCCTCGGCGTCACCCTGCTCGCCGCCTTCTTCATCGTCGCCTGCAACCTCGTGGTCGACCTCCTGTACGCCCTCGTCGACCCCCGGGTGAGGCTCTCGTGACCGACCTCCAGAAGAACCCGGCGGGCGCCGGGCCGGCCCCGACCGGCGATCCCTTCCTCTCCGTGCGCGACCTGCGGATCCACTTCGACACCGACGACGGCCTGGTCCGCTCGGTGGACGGGGTCAGCTTCGACCTGCACAAGGGGCGCACCCTCGGCATCGTCGGCGAGTCCGGCTCCGGCAAGTCCGTCACCTCGCTGGGCATCATGGGCCTGCACCGCTCCAAGCGGGCCCGGATCAGCGGCGAGATCCGGCTGAACGGCGAGGACCTGATCGCGGCCGGCCCGGACCGGGTGCGCCAACTGCGGGGCCGCGAACTGGCGATGATCTTCCAGGACCCGCTGACCGCGATGCACCCCTACTACACGGTGGGGCAGCAGATCGTCGAGGCCTACCGGGTGCACCACCCCCAGGCCACCAGGAAGCAGGCCCGGACCCGCGCGGTCGAGATGCTCGACCGGGTCGGCATCCCGCAGCCGGACCGCCGGGTGGACGACTACCCGCACCAGTTCTCCGGCGGCATGCGCCAGCGCGCGATGATCGCCATGGCGCTGGTCAACGACCCCTCGCTGCTGATCGCCGACGAGCCCACCACCGCCCTGGACGTCACCGTCCAGGCGCAGATCCTGGACCTCATCCGCGACCTCCAGGAGGAGTTCGGCTCCGCGGTCATCATCATCACCCACGACCTCGGGGTGGTCGCCGAACTCGCCGACGACATCCTGGTCATGTACGGCGGCAAGTGCGTCGAGCGCGGCCCGGCCGAGACCCTCTTCGACGCGCCCGAACACCCGTACACCTGGGGCCTGCTGGGCTCGATGCCGCGACTGGACCGGGAGCTCCAGGACCGGCTGGTGCCGGTCAAGGGCACCCCGCCCAGCCTGATCAACGTGCCGTCCGGCTGCGCCTTCCACCCGCGCTGCCCGTACGCGGACCTGACCGACGGGCGCTCCACGAGCGAGGTCCCGGCACTGGCCGAGGCCGTGCCCGGGCACTTCGCGGCCTGCCACCTGGCGGCCGACGAGCGGCACCGCATCTTCGCCGAAGAGATCGCGCCCCGGCTGTGAGCCCGGCCTCGTACCACCTTTCTGGAGAGAACCGATGACGGACACTCAGGCGGCTCCGACCCCGCGGTCGGCACCCGCCCCCGGCCGTGAGCCGCTGCTGAAGGTGGCCGGCCTGACCCGGCACTTCCCGATCCGCGGCGGGCTGCTGCGGCGCCAGACCGGCGCGGTGCGGGCCGTCGACGGCATCGACTTCACGGTCAACGCCGGCGAGACGCTGGGCGTCGTGGGCGAGTCCGGCTGCGGCAAGTCGACCATGGGGCGACTGGTCACCCGGCTCGACGAACCGACCGGCGGGACCATCGAGTTCGAGGGCACCGACATCAGCCACCTGAGCGTCGGGGCGATGCGGCCGCTGCGCCGCGACATCCAGATGATCTTCCAGGACCCGTACTCCTCGCTGAACCCCCGGCACACCGTCGGCACCATCGTCGGCGCGCCGTTCCGGCTCCAGAACGCGGTGCCCGAGGGCGGCCTCAAGAAGGCCGTCCAGGACCTGCTGGAGCTGTGCGGGCTCAGCCCCGAGCACTACAACCGCTACCCGCACGAGTTCTCCGGCGGCCAGCGCCAGCGCATCGGCATCGCCCGGGCGCTCGCACTGAAGCCGAAGATGATCATCGCGGACGAGCCGGTCTCCGCGCTGGACGTCTCGATCCAGGCGCAGGTGGTCAACCTGCTGGACGACCTCCAGCAGGAGCTCGGGCTGACCTACCTGATCATCGCGCACGACCTCTCGGTGGTTCGGCACGTCTCGGACCGGGTCGCGGTGATGTACCTCGGCAAGATCGTGGAGATCGCCGACCGGGACTCGCTCTACCGCAGCCCGATGCACCCGTACACCAGCGCGCTGATGTCCGCCGTGCCCGTCCCGGACCCGCGCCGCCGCCAGCGCGCGGGCCGCGACCGGATCCTGCTCAAGGGCGACGTCCCCTCGCCGATCAACCCGCCCAGCGGCTGCCGCTTCCGCACCCGGTGCTGGAAGGCGCAGGACGTGTGCGCGAGCCAGGAGCCGCCGCTGGTGGCGCTCAAGACCGGGCACCAGGTGGCGTGCCACTTCCCGGAGAACGCTCCGGGGAGCGCCCCGGCCGACGCCACGGCCTGAGGTCCCCGCACAGACGCGAGAGGC
>NZ_JBHVET010000855.1:0-3251 GCF_042802135.1 Kitasatospora sp. NPDC057512 | reverse complement strand
AGCCTGCGCGTCGCCGGTTTCGGCCGGACCAAGGACGAGTGGGTGCCGAACAAGCTCCACACCGGCGCGTTCAGCCTCGACACGGTGAGCGCGACGGGCATCGGCATCACCGGCACCGGCGGTGCGGCGATCTGCAAGGGTGACACCGGCGCGCCCGCCATCCGCGAGGTCAACGGCAAGGCCGAGCTGGTCGCCGTGGCCTCCCGCTCCTGGCAGGGCGGCTGCCTGGGCACCCCGGCCACCGAGACCCGCACCGGTGCCTACAGCTCCCGCGTCGACGACCTCGGCGACTGGGTGAAGGGCCTGCGCTACCGCACGGCGGAGGTCAAGGCCGGCCTGCACGTGCAGATCATCGACATCAACAGCGGGATGTGGGACACCGTCGCCGACTACAAGGCCGGCAGCTGGCTCGGCACCTGGTCGCCCGTCAGCGGCGTCTCGCCGACCGCCGTGGACAGCGTCGCCATCGGCGACACCGTGCACGTCTACGCCGTCGGCTCCGACGGCAAGGTCTACACCCACGACGGCAAGGTCGGTGGCGGGTGGACCTCGTGGGGCGAGGTCCCCGGCGGCGCCGGCGGTGCCCAGGGCGTCACCGCCGCGGTCCGCGGCAACACCGTCAGCCTCCAGATCATCGGCTCCGACGGCTCCCTCTACAGCACCAGCGTCGACTACGCCGCCGGCAGCTGGCGCGGGAACTGGGAGCAGGTCGGCACCAACAACCTGAAGGCGATCACCAGCGCCACCACCCCCGACGGCGTCGTCCACGTCTTCGCCGTCAACGAGGACCTTCGCGTCTACGGCCGTGACAACCGGCCTGACGGCAGCTGGACCCCGTGGGGCGAGATCCCCGGCGGTGCGGTCGGCGTCAAGGGCATCACCGCCGCCGCCCGCGGCAACACCGTCGACCTCCAGATCATCGGCGGTGCCGGCGACCTGTTCACCACCTACGGCCACTACGACCTCGGCCGGTGGGACCCCGCCTGGACCAAGGTCAGCGACAACCGCCTGAAGGCCATCTCCAGCAGCGCCGAGGGCAACGTCGTCCACTTCGTCGCCGTCAACGAGGACTCCAGGGTCTACACCCGCGACGCCGACTACAACGCCGGGCGGTGGACGCCGTGGGCCGAGGTCCCCGGCGGCGCCACCGGCGTGAAGGCGATCACCGCCGCCACCACCGGCTGACCCCGACCAGCACCGCGTCCCGCCCGACCGGCCGCCGTTCGGTCGCCGGTCCGGCTGCCGTCCGGTCGCCGGTCCGGCCGTCGTTCGTTCGCCGGTCCGGCGGGGCGCCACCTTCTCGTCACTCCTCAGGGGGGAATTCCTGATGTCCCGCAACTCCTCGCCCCGCAACCTGCGGGCGGGTGTGCTGGCCGTAGCCACGGCTGCCGCCACTGTGGCCACCTTCTCTCCGGCCGGTGCCGTGGTCGGCGCCGAGGCCGCCGACGGCACGTACGCCTCCACCGCCCGTCTGGTGATCGGCGACAACCTGCGGGCCTGCACCGGCGCGCTGGTGGACCGCTCCTGGGTGCTCACCGCCGCCTTCTGCTTCTCCGACGACCCGGCGCAGCCGCAGGCGCTGGCGGCCGGTGCGCCGAAGTGGAAGACGACCGTCACGCTCGGCGGCAAGTCGGCCGAGGTGGCCGAGCTGGTGCCGCGTCAGGACCGTGACCTGGTGATGGCCCGTCTCGCGACGCCCGTCGACGGCATCACCCCGCTCGCCGTCGCCGCCACCGCCCCGACCGCCGGGCAGAGCCTGCGCGTTCCCGGTTTCGGCCGGACCAAGGACGAGTGGGTGCCGAACAAGCTCCACACCGGCGCGTTCACCCTCGACACCGTGAGCGCGACCGGCATCGGCATCACCGGCACCGGCGGTGCGGCGATCTGCAAGGGCGACACCGGCGCGCCCGCGATCCGCGAGGTCAACGGCAAGGCCGAGCTGGTGGCCGTCGCCTCCCGTTCCTGGCAGGGCGGCTGCCTGGGCACCCCGGCCACCGAGACCCGCACCGGCGCGTTCAGCTCCCGGGTCGACGACCTCGCCGGCTGGGTGCAGGAGGTGCGCTTCCGTACGACGGAGGTGACGGCCGGCCTGCACGTGCAGATCATCGGTTCGGACACCAAGCTGTGGGACACCGTGGCCGACTACAAGGCCGGCAGCTGGCTCGGCAAGTGGTCGCCCGTCCCGAGCGGCGCCCTCTCCGCCGTGGACTCGGTGGCCATCGGCGACACCGTGCACGTCTTCGTCGTCGGTTCGGACGGCAAGGTCTACACGCGGGACGGCAAGGTCGGTGGCTACTGGACCCCGTGGGGCGAGGTCCCGGGGGGCGCGGTCGGGGTCAAGGGCGTCACCGCGTCCGCCCGGGGCAACACCGTCAGCCTGCAGATCATCGGTGCCGACGGCTCCCTGTACAGCACCCAGGCCGACTACACCGCCGGCCGGTGGGTCGGCTCCTGGGAGCTGGTCAGCGTCAACAACCTGAAGGCGATCACCAGCGCCACCACCGCCGACGGCGTCGGCCACGTCTTCGTCATCAACGAGGACGGCAAGGTCTACACCCGCGACAACCGGCCCGACGGCAGCTGGACCCCGTGGGCCGAGGTCCCGGGCGGTGCGGTCGACGTCAAGGGCATCACCGCCGCCGCCCGCGGCAACATCGTCGACCTGCAGATCATCGGTTCGGACGGCTCCCTCTTCAGCACCAACGGCAACTTCGACGCCGGCCACTGGGACCCCGTCTGGACCAAGATCAGCGACAACCACCTGAAGGCGATCACCAGCAGCGCCGAGGGCAACGTCATCCACGTCGTCGCCATCAACGAGGACGACAGGGTCTACAACCGCGACGCCGACTACAACGCCGGCCGGTGGACCCCGTGGGGCGAGGTCCCCGGCGGCGCCACCGGCGTCAGGGCGATCACCGCCGCCACCACCAGCTGACCCGACCAGCACCGCGTCCCGCCCGACCGGCCGTCGTTCGTTCGCCGGTCCGGCGGGGCGCCACCTTCTCGTCACTCCTCAGGGGGGAATTCCTGATGTCCCGCAAGTCCCAGTTCCGTTCCCGGCGGGCGGGTGTGCTGGTCGCGGCCGCGGCCGCCGGCACGCTGAGCACCGTTTCTCCGGCGGGCGCCGTGGTCGGCGCCGAGGCCGCCGACGGCACGTACACCTCCACCGCCCGTCTGGTGATCGGCGACAACCTGCGGGCCTGCACCGGCGCGCTGGTGGACCGCTCCTGGGTGCTCACCGCCGCGTC
>NZ_JBHVET010000854.1:0-3251 GCF_042802135.1 Kitasatospora sp. NPDC057512 | reverse complement strand
GCCTGGCGGCGCGGACGGGGGGAGTTTCAGGGGGAGCGGTTGATCGGCGCGGGCGTCGTGAGGTCGGCGTGGACGACCTTCCCGAAGGGGAGGAGGGTGACGCCCCAGCGGCCATTGGTGAGCCGGTGGACCATCGCCAGGCCCCGGCCGGACGTGGCGTCGGGGCCGGCTTGGATCATCACGGGCATCGACCGGGAGCCGTCACCGACGAGGATGCGGACGACGCGGTCGGTCGGACGGCGGACGCCGACGAGCATGCGGGTGTGGCAGCCGGTCTTGGAGGAGTTGGTGACCAACTCGCTGACGATCACGGCAGAGTCGTCCACCAGATCGTCCAGCCCCCACTCCCGCAGCCGCGCGCACACGAAACGCCGAGCAACGCCCACCGACTCGGGCTGGTACGGCAGGCAGACAGTCCCCGATGCGGAACGGAGGTGGGCGCTCGCGTCGGGAACCTGCTGGAGTACGGCGTCGCCTCTCACCGCTTTCGAGAGGAGGGTCATCAGTGCTTCTCCTTGGCGTAGCTGTCTCGTTACGGAGAGCATCGCCGCGAGAGAAGGGGGTGGAGTATCACTCCCTGGTGATAGTCCGCCTCCAAAGAGTGATGATCAGATGCCTGCCCAGTGAGCCATGTTCGTGAGGGTGTCCGGCATCGAGCGGCGAGCCGAGACGAGCCCGGCGACTGTCTCGCGCACCATCGGGTGGTAGCGCATCTGTTGTGGCGCCAGCTCCCTCGCACGCTGCAACGACTTCAAGGACGCCTCCGAGCGCCCGATCCACAGCTGCGCCCGCGCTACCTCCGCGATGTGTGCCGAGGCCCGCGAGGCCGGCCATTCTGCGGGGATCTGGACCTGATCGGCGGCTCGCACGGCTTCCGCATACCGGTACTGCTCGGCCAGGGTCGCCACCTGGTGCACGGCGACGTTCGTCGGTCCGAATGACAGCCAGTGCACGCGCATGGCCTCGCCGGTGGCCGCTGCGATCCGCGCCGCGTCCACGATGTGCCCGGCCGCTGCGTCTCCGTCCCCGGATCGCGCGGCCAACATGGCGGCGCCGAGATGCAGTTGCCCCACCGCCACGTCCCGGATTCGGCTGTTGTCGGCTTGCTCGAGGGTGCCCATGCCGACCCCGACGAGTCGTTTCCCGATGTCGTACTGGCCTGCCCGCAGGTAGACCAGCGATCGCAGATACTGGCGA
This sequence comes from Kitasatospora sp. NPDC057512, assembly GCF_042802135.1. Lineage (NCBI taxonomy): Bacteria > Bacillati > Actinomycetota > Actinomycetes > Kitasatosporales > Streptomycetaceae > Kitasatospora > Kitasatospora sp. NPDC057512. The sequence continues at coordinate 2,054 of NZ_JBHVET010000854.1, read as the reverse complement.
ACTCCGGCGACCACCGGATCGGATGCTCGCTCGGCCGCCCATGCCATGCGGTCCAGAGCCACGACGCAGAGATCGCTGTAGCCCAACTTCGCGGTGATGTCGTAGGCCGTGCGGTACGTGCTCGCCAGTACCTGCCACGCCTTCTCGGAGGGTGCCGTGTGTGCGGCCGTTGTGGCCTCGATCATCAGAGCCGGAAGAACCCGGGCGGCGTCCTTGATGCGGGTATCGCGGATCTGGGCGCACAACTGCTCAGATTCGGAGTGCAGTTCGTCCACCGAGCGGGGGGCGATCTCGGGATCGGCGCCGAGGTCGTACAGATCGAGTGCTTCGCGGATCGGCTGGATCAGCACATCGAGTTCGTCCTGTTGCAACTCGGTCATGTATGGCTGACCGGTGAGGTCGACGGTCTGGACGAACAGCGCCCGGGCGACAGCGGCGATCACGCTGGGTGTGGCCGGCTTGGCCCCCTGCTCGACCTTGGTCAGCATGCTGTACGAGATGTGGGCGCGAGCGGCGAGTTCCCGCTGGGTCAGATGGCGGAGCTTGCGGTACTGGGCGATGCGCTCGCCCGTGTGCTCGGAGATGTGCCTGGGCATACTGGTACTCCGTTCGTAGCAGCCGATGGGACGATACTCGCCGAAGGTGGCGGGATGTGTTCCTGCGAACAGGAGTTCAGGTTTGACCGAGCACCATGAGCCGTTCCTCTACGTCATCGTCTGCGCCTCGGGAATCGCTGACGGCGTGGGCGAACTGATCACCGCCGCCCACGCCGAGGGATGGAAGGTCGGGGTGATCGCCACTCCCAACGCACTCGGCTTCCTGGATCAAGAAGCTGTCGAGACCCAGACCGGCTATCCGATCCGCTCGGCCTGGCGTACGCCCGGCAGTTCTCGGCCGCTGCCGGAGGCCGATGCCGTCGCGGTCGTCTCCGCGACCTTCAACACCATCAACAAATGGGCCCTTGGGATCGCCGACACACTCGCGTTGGGCATCCTCTGCGAGGCGTACGGGCTGGGCATTCCCGTCGTCGTCCAGCCCTACGTCAACTCCGCCCTGGCTGCCCACCCGGCCTATTCGGAGAGCCTGGCCCGTCTGCGCTCGATGGGCGTCCTGATCGGCGACTCGGTTCCCCACAGGCCCAAGTCCGGCGGAGCGCGCGACGAGTACAACTGGACCCATGTCCTCGACGTGCTTCGTCCCACCCTCGGTAGCCGTTCGACGCCGACCACGTGACGAGCGATACCGCGAGGCGAGATCCACAGGAGATGGGGATGCCGCCGCCGGTGACCTGCTGTTGACGGCTAGCCGGCACCAGCCATTTGTCCCTTTGCCTCGGGGAGGTTCAACGTGAGGCCCGTTTCCACCGATACCGAAGCCTGGAACGCCTACCTTGCCGAGGGGAATGCCAGGCAAGCCCGCAAGCGTGTCTCAGCGGACGTGATCCTGCGCGACCGGAACGGTCGAATCCTGACCGTCAACCCTACCTACAAGGAAGGTTGGGACCTCCCCGGCGGAATGGCCGAGGCCAACGAGCCACCGGATGAGGCCGCAGTGCGGGAACTGCGCGAGGAATTGGGCTTGGACATCACCATCCGCCGCCTGTTGGTCGTGGACTGGGTTGCGCCGCACGGCCCGTGGGACGACCAGATCGCGTTCATCTTCGATGCGGGAACCCTCTCACCCGATCAGGCCGCGAGAGTTCGCCCACACGACGACGAACTGTCCGAGGCCGTCTTCCTCCCCGTGTCGGAGGTCGCCAACCGACTGCGGATTCGCCAGCGGAACCGGCTCGACGCCGCTGTCAGGGCCATCGCAGACGGCGGTGCACGGTATCTGCGTGACGGGGTGGAGGCCTGGTGACGCCAGGGGCAGTGAACGGGGCGGAGTGGCTCTCGGACGAGTCGCCGGAGGTCGGCCGGCTCACGTCGGCCGGAGTGTCCGGAGTCTTCCGTGTCCTGGACGCGCTTCGGGAGGACGTGGCACCGGGCATCCGGACGCACGACGGCCGACGTCTGCTGAGACATGCCGAAGGCTCCCATCCCGGGGGATGGGAG
>NZ_JBHVET010000853.1:0-3252 GCF_042802135.1 Kitasatospora sp. NPDC057512 | reverse complement strand
AGGCTGCCCCGGTCCGCCGGGATGCTCCGGCGGGGAGGGCGCTTCGCTGCGTCCTCCCCGCCGTGACGTTTCCCCGATGTACGACCGGCCGCACGCACGTCCGCACGTCCGCACGGCCCGTCCGTACGACCGGCCGCGCGACCGGTCAGTGGTGGAAGCCCGGCCGGGGCGCCACCCCGAGCTCCCGGAGCGGGACGGGCTGGCGCCGCAGCTCCGGCAGCAGCCGGTCGAGGTCGGCCAGCAGCAGGTCGGCGAGGTCCCGGGAGAAGCCGTTGCGGCAGACCACCCGGAGCACCGACAGGTCCTCCCGGTTCGCCGGGAAGGTGTACGCGGGGACCTGCCAGCCGCGCTCGCGCAGCCGCCGTGAGACGTCGAACACGTCGAACGGGACGTCCCCCTCGGTGGTGAGGGCGAACACCGGGAGCTGGTCGCCCCGGGTCAGCAGCCGGAAGCCGTCCAGCCTCCCGATCCGCCCGGCCAGGTAGGTGGCGACCTCACGGCAGGCGCCCTGGACGGCCCGGAAGCCCTCCCGGCCGAGCCGGAGGAAGACGTAGTACTGGGCCACCACCTCGGCGCCGGGCCGGGAGAAGTTGAGGGCGAAGGTCGGCATCTCGCCGCCCAGGTAGTTGACCCGGAAGACCAGCTCCTCCGGCAGCGCCGCCCGGTCGCGCCAGAGCGCCCAGCCCACGCCGGGGTACACCAGGCCGTACTTGTGGCCGGAGGTGTTGATCGAGGCCACCCGGGGCAGCCGGAAGTCCCAGACCAGCTCCGGGTCGAGGAAGGGCGCCACCATGCCGCCGGAGGCGCCGTCCACGTGCACCGGGACGTCGGTGCCGGTGCGCTCCTGGAAGGCGTCCAGGGCCGTGCAGATCTCCGCGACCGGCTCGTACGAGCCGTCGAAGGTGGAGCCGAGCACGCCGACCACCCCGATGGTGTTCTCGTCGCACAGGGCGACCGCCCGCTCGGCGTCCAGGTGGAAACGGGTGCCCTCCATCGGCGCGGTGCGCGCCTCGATCTCCCAGAAGTTGCAGAACTTCTCCCAGCACACCTGCACGTTGACGCCCATCACCAGGTTGGGCCGGGCCCCGGCGGCGTAGCGGTCGGCGTTGCGGTGCGTCCAGCGGCGCTTGAGCGCCATGCCGGCCAGCATGCAGGCCTCGCTGGAGCCGGTGGTGGAGCAGCCGACCGCGGCGTCCGGGTCGGGGGCGTGCCAGAGGTCGGCGAGGATCGCCACGCAGCGCCGCTCCAGTTCGGCGGTCTGCGGGTACTCGTCCTTGTCGATCATGTTCTTGTCGAGGCACTCGGTCATCAGCCGGGTGGCCTGGGCCTCCATCGAGGTGGTGACGAAGGTCGCCAGGTTGAGCCTGGCGTTGCCGTCCAGCATCAGCTCGTCGTGGATCAGCTGGTACGCGGTCTCGGCCGCGACGGGGACCTCGCCGAGCCGGTGCAGCGGCGGGGCCAGCTTCATCGCGCCCAGCGGGTCGGCGATGGTCGGGTACGGGCCGATGCTCAGCCGGCGGTCACCGCCGGCCCCCTTGTGCAGCGCCATGGCGTCCTGCCGTCCTTCGGGTCGGTGGCCGTGTCCCGTCCCACGCTGCCACCGGGGGCCGGGCGACGCATCCGCACGGTCCGTCACCCCCGCTCCGGGGCCCGGCCGTCACCCCCGCTCCGGGGTCAGGCCGCCGTCTCCGGGTGGACCTGGTCGCGGGCGGCCCGGTACTGCTGACGCACCGCCGAGCCGATCGCCAGGTCCTGCTCCCCGTCGGGCTCGACGGTCTCGGCGTCCGGCAGCTCCCACTCCGGCGGCTGCGGGGTGCCGGCCAGCGCCCAGGCGGCCTGCCGGGCGGCCCCGCGGGCGGCGTGCGCACCGGGCGGTGGCACCACGACCGGGACGCCGAACAGCATCGGGGCGATGTGCCGGACGGCGGGCAGCCGCCCGGCCGTGCCGAGCAGGAACACCCGCTTCACCGGGACGCCCTGGGCGCGCAGCACGTCGAGGGCGTCGGCGATGTTGCAGAGCATGCCCTCGACGGCGGCCCGGGCCAGGTGCTGAGGGGTCATCGCCTCGGCCCGCAGGCCGGTCAGGGTGCCGGCCGCGTGCGGCAGCGCGGGGGTCCGCTCGCCGTCCAGGTACGGCAGCAGCACCAGGCCGTAGGCGCCGGGGGAGGAGTGCAGGGCGAGGTCGCTCAGGCCCTCCAGGTCCCGGCCGAGCAGGGCGGCGGTGGAGCGCAGCACCTGGGCGGCGTTGAGGGTGGCGACCATCGGCAGGTGCCGGCCGCTGGCGTCGGCGAAGGAGGAGACCAGGCCGGACGCGTCGACCACGGCCTCCTCGTGCACCGCGAAGATCGTCCCGGCGCTGCCGAGCGAGACCACCGCGTCGCCCGGGCCGAGGCCCAGGCCCAGCGCCGCGGCCATGTTGTCCCCGGTGCCGGCCGAGATCAGCAGGCCCTCGGGGGTGTGCCCGGCGGGCTCGGCCGGGGGCAGGACGTCGGGCAGTCTGAGCTCGTGGCCGAGTGCCAGCTCCACCAGGTCCTGCCGGTACTCGCCGGTGATCGGCGACCAGTAGCCGGTGCCGGAGGCGTCGCCGCGGTCGGTGGTGCGGCGCTTGGGGTGGCCGAGCAGCTGCCAGACCAGCCAGTCGTGCGGCAGCAGCACCTCGGCGACCCGGCGGGCGTTGGCCGGCTCGAACTCGGCCAGCCAGCGCAGCTTGGCGACGGTGTACGTGGGGGCCGGCACGGAGCCGATCGCGGCGGTCCAGGCGGCCGGGCCGCCGAGGGCGTCCAGCAGCTTGGCGGCGGCGCCGCTGGAGCGCGGGTCGTTCCAGAGGATCGCCGGGCGGACCAGCACCCCGCCCGCGTCGAGGCCGATCATCCCGTGCTGCTGGGCACTGACCCCGATCGCCCGGACGCCCTCCAGCAGTCCGCCGGTCGCGGCGTCGCCGAGCGAGTGCAGCCAGACCTGGGGGTCGGCCTCGCCCGGGCGCAGGTCCTGGTCCTCGGGGACGGGGTGCGGAGCCTTGCCGGAGCGCAGGACGGCGCCGGTGTCGGCGTCGCACGCGACGATCCGGGTGCGGTTGGTCGAGCTGTCTATCCCCGCGACGATGGCCATGCCGAGATCATGCCTCAGCCCGGCCCGGGACGCGTCCGGGCCGGGCGGCCTGTTGCGGGTTCGCGACCCCGGGTTGGGGTGCGCTTGGCCCTGCTGTCACCGTCCGGTCACGGACGGCGGGTACCCGGCCGGACCGCCCCGGGT
>NZ_JBHVET010000852.1:0-3260 GCF_042802135.1 Kitasatospora sp. NPDC057512 | reverse complement strand
CTGCGAGTGAGCGTCTCCCCCTCCGGGCGTTCGGGACCTTCGACCCGTTCGCCAGGGGAGATAACCCCTCGGCCGGGCCCCACCGGCTATGGCATGCTCGCCTCCATGCAGCACACATCGGTCAGCCCCGTCTTCGTCGGCCGCGGAAGCGAGATCACCGAGCTGACCGACGCGCTGCGCCGCGCGGGCACCGGCAGCCCGCAGTCCGTCCTGATCGGCGGCGAGGCGGGGGTCGGCAAGACCCGGCTGCTGGAGGAGTTCCTGGAGCGGGCCGCCGCCCAGGGGGCGGTCACCTCGCTCGGCAGCTGTCTGGAGGTCGGCGCCGAGGGCCTGCCGTACGCGCCGCTGGCCGCCGCGCTGCGCCGGCTGCACCGCTCGCTGGGCGCCGAACTGGAGGCCGCCGCGGCCGGCAGCGAGGGCCATCTCGCCCTGCTGCTCTCCGAGTTCGGCGAGGTGGACGGCGAACCCAACGACGAGTACAGCCGGGCCCGGCTGTTCGAGCACACCGCGAGGCTGTTCGAACGGCTCGGCGCGGAGCGTACCCTCGTCCTCGCCGTCGAGGACCTGCACTGGTCCGACCGCTCCACCCGCGAGCTGCTCGCCTTCCTGGTGCGCACCCTGCACCGCTCCCGGGTGCTGCTGGTCGCCACCTACCGCAGCGACGACCTGCACCGCCGGCACCCGCTGCGCCCCTTCCTGGCCGAGCTCGAACGGCTGCGCACCGTCCAGCGGCTGGAGCTGGCGCGGTTCGACCGCCGCGAGGTGGCCGCCCAGCTGGCCGGCATCCTCGGCACCACCGTCCCCGACCGCCAGCTGGTGGACCGCATCCACCGCCGGTCGGAGGGGAACCCGTTCTTCGTCGAGGAGCTGGCCACCGCCTTCGAGGACGGCTTCGGCGCCGGGCTGACCGACTCGCTGCGGGACATCCTGCTGGTGCGGGTCGAGGGCCTGGACGAGGAGGCCCAGCGGGTGGTGCGGATCGCCGCCGAGGGCGGCTCGCACGTCGAACACGCCCTGCTGGCCGCCGTCCTGGACGACGACGAGGAGGCGCTGATCGAGGCGCTGCGGGCGGCCGTCGGCGCCAACATCCTGCGCCCGGACAGCGAGGGCGAGGGCTACCGCTTCCGCCACGCGCTGGTCCGCGAGGCGGTCTCGGACGACCTGCTGCCCGGCGAACGGCACCGGATCAACCGCAAGTTCGCGCTCGCCGTGGAGGCCCAGCCGCAGCTGGTCCCCGGTGACGCGCTGGCCGCCCGGCTGGCCAACTACTGGTACCACGCGCACGATCCGGCCCGCGCCCTGCCGACGGCCCTGGACGCCGCCCGCGCGGCCCGCCGCCGCAACGCCTTCGCCGAGCAGCTCGGCATGCTGGAACGGGCCCTGGAGCTGTGGGACCTGGTCTCCGAGGAGGTGCTGGCGCACACCCTGCGCCCGTACGACTGGGCCGAGACCTACCCGCCCGGCTCCTGCGACCACAGCACCGCGGACGGGGACTGCGACCGGATCCAGCTGGTCGACGTCCTGGCCGAGGCGGTGGTCGCGGCCCGGCGCTGCGGCGACCGCGAGCGCGGCCTGAGCCTGGCCAAGCGCGGGCTGCGGCTGGTCGACGAGGCCGAACACCCGGTGCGCGCGGCCTGGTTCCGGATCAACCGGGCCCGGATGCTGGGCAGCCTGCGCCGATCCGGCGACGAGGAGGAGATCGCGAACGCGCTGCGGCTGGTGGAGCACCTGCCGCCGACCGCGGTCCAGGCCGAGGTGCTCGCGCTCGGCGCCGGGACGGCGATGCTCAAGAAGCCCACCCCCGCGGCGATCGAACTGGCCGAGCGGGCGATCCGGATCGCCGAGGAGGTGGGCGCGCACTCGGTCGAGGTGCACGCCCGGATGACCCTCGGCGGCCTGCGCTACGACGTGCAGGGCGACGCCGAGGGCGGGCTGGCCGAGCTCGCCGGGGCGGTCGAACGGGCCCGCCGGCTGGGCGTGCCCGACCTGCTGCTGCGCGGCATCAACAACCTGGCCAGCATGCAGCGCGGACTGGGACACCCGGAGGACGCGGTCCGACTGGCCCGGGAGGGCCTGGAGTACGCGAACGGCAACGGCCTGCTGCGCAACATCGGCGCCATCCTGACCGGCAACCTGGTCGAGGCGCTCGCCGACCTCGGGCGGGCCCGGGAGGCCAACGAGGTGCTGGTCGGCTACGAGGCGGCCAGTCCGACCGGCACCCACGCCGAGTTCCTGGACCGGATGCGCGGCGAACTCGCCCTGCTCAAGGGGGACCTGGCCACCGCGGGCACCATGCTGGCGCAGGCCCGGTCGGCCAACCGGGTCGGCCAGGTCCAGCACAGCGTGCCGATCAGCCGGCTGGCGCTGCGGCTCGCGGCGCTCGGCGGCCGGCCGCTGGAGGCCCGGGCCGAACTGCTCGCCGCGCTGGAGGAGGACGGCCGGCTCGGCCACGAGTCCGACGTCTACCCGCTGCTGGCCGAGGCCGCCGCGGTGGAGGCGGACAGCCGGGGCCTGCCGCAGGCCGAGGCCGGCCGGCCCGGGGCGCTGGCCGCGATCGCCGCGGCCGCCGCCGAACTGCGGCCCCGGGCACCGCTGCACCACGGCTGGGCCCGACTGCTGGAGGCCGAACTGGCCCGCGCCGAGGGCGCGGACACCCCGCAGGGGTGGGCCGCCGCCGTCGAGGCGCTGCGCCCGACCGGCCTGCCGTTCCCGCTGGCGCTCGCCCTGCTGCGGGCCGGCGAGGCCGAGGTGCAGGCCGGACGGCGCGAGGCCGCCGCCGAACTGCTGCGCGAGGCGGCCGAACTGGCGGCCGCCCGGAGTGACCGGCTGCTCGGCGGCCAGATCGCCGCGCTGGCCGAGCGGGCCGGGCTGAGCCTCGCCCCGGCGGAGCGGACGGCCGGGAGGGCGGCCGGGCAGGCGGCCGCGGTGCCGGCCCAGGCCGCCGGGGACTCCTTCAACCTCACCCCCCGGGAGCGGGACGTGCTCCGACTGCTCGCGCGCGGCTGGACCAACCGGCAGATCGCCGAGGAGCTGTACATCTCTCCGAAGACCGCGAGCGTGCACGTCTCCAACATCCTCGGCAAGCTCGGGGTCGGCGGCCGGGGCGAGGCGGCCGCACTGGCGCACCGGCTGCGGCTGTTCCCGGAGGACCTGGCCCCCTCGGGCCACTGAGCAGGGCTCCACTGAGCAGGGCCCTACTGAACAGGCCCCACTGAACAGGTTTCCACTGAACAGGGCTCCACGACGGACCCGGACCGGCT
>NZ_JBHVET010000851.1:0-3275 GCF_042802135.1 Kitasatospora sp. NPDC057512 | reverse complement strand
GGCCTCGGCGGCCGCCGCGCGGCCGTCGGCGCGGGCGATGGCGGCGCGCAGGGCGTCGAGGCGGTGCTGGGCCTCGCCCGAGGCCGTCTCCGCCAGGGTGGCGGCGAGGCGGACGCGTTCGGCGCGCAGGCGCTCGACCTCGGCCTGGGCGGCCTTGAAGGCGGCGACGGCCTCCGGCCACGAGGGGACGGGCTGGGCGGGGACGGTGGGTGTGGCGGCGGGTGCGGCCGTGCCCTCCGCCGTACCGGTGTCCGGGGCGGCGCGGCGGTCTCGCGGGGTGCGGGCGGGTCGGGGCGTGCTGGGCGGGACCCAGTCGCCGAGGACGGCGTTCATGCCGCGCAGCGGCGGGAGCCCGGCGGCGTCGCGGGCGGTGGTCTCGTCCTCGGGCAGCCGGCCCCACCAGAAGCGCTCGGTGAACCTCGTCCGGTTGGACTTGTTGCCGAGCACGGCGGCGACCAGCCCCCAGGCGGGCGCGCCGCCGAGCAGGGCGGAGGCGAGGTCGGAGAAGTGGTCGGGGCCGTCGTGCCAGTGCTCGTCCAGGGCGTCGGCGCCGGGGAGTTCGGCGGTGATGTTCTCCACGGCGCCGTTGTTCGAGGAGGTCACCACGATCTCGCGGCCGGTGAGCCGCGGGTCGAGGGCGGAGACGAAGCGCGCGTGGACGCCCTGGCGGTCCTTGCCCCGCCAGGGGCGGCCGACGAGCGCCTCCTCGGGCCGCCGGTAGCCGGCCATCACGGCGGCGCGTTCGACCACGAGGGCCGCGACGAGGTCGCGCAGCATGGTGGTCTTGCCGGTCCCGGGCGGGCCGTTGACGGAGAACAGGCCGCCGGCGTCGGCGTCCCCGGCGGTGCGGTCGGCGAGCATGCGGTTGACCGCGAACTGCTGGCTCAGCGCGAGCGGGTACCGCGCCTTGGCGGGCCAGCGCCCGGCGGGGACGAGGGCCGGGTGGACGCCGTCGAGGACGGTGAGCCGGTCCTCGCGCAGATCGGTGCGGGCGCCGACCGGGATGTCCCGGCGGCCGGTCAGGTAGGCCTCCAGGGCCGGGCCGAGGCCGTCGTCGAGCGCGGCGCGGACCCGGGCCAGGTCGGGCGGCAGCAGGCTGTTGAGGAACGGCTGCGCGGCGGCGGGCTTGGCCTTCGGGTCGCGCGGGCGGTGGACGAGGCGGCTCCGGACCCGGATCACCCGCGGGTCCAGGTGCTCCTCGACGCCGCAGAGGTGGGCGATCTGGGCGGTCAGGGCGACCAGGTCGGCGAGCCCGACCGGGCGCGGTCCGGTGTCCTCGGCCTCGGTGGCCGGCTCCGGCGGCACGGGGGCGGGATCCCCCGCCGCGCTCTCCTCGTCCGGGCGGCGGGCCGCCGACCAGTCCGCGACGCGCCGCACCAGCGGCTCCGTCGCCCCGCGCACCGCGGCCCCGGCGACCTCGCCGAACAGCGCACCGACCGCCGCCACCGCCGCGCCGCCCAGGATCTCCGCGATCAGCTGCCGCCAGCCGCGGACGGCCTCCTCCCCGACGGGCACCGGGCCCGGCAGTGGCGAGGGCCCCGGCGCGTACGGGATCGGCGTGGCGGTCAGCCGCCCCACCGCGACCTCGAACGCCTCCCCCAACTCCTCGAACCCGTCCAGCCACCCGGCCACCGACGGCCCCGGGTCGAACAGCCGACCCGCCGCCCAGCCGCACGCCGAGACCACCGAGGTGTCCTCGACCGGCCGCCCGTACTCGTCCAGGACCAGCGCGAACATCGCGCTCCTCCCCGACAGCACCAACTCCTCGTCCGGCACGCCCGGGTCCGGGTCGGTCCCCTCCGGCAGCACGGCGATCATCGCCTGGCGCAGCAGCTCCAGGTCGTACACCCCGCCGTACACCTCGTGCCGCCACACCATCCCCCGCGGCGCCCGCCGCGCCGCCGTCTCCGGATGATCCGGCGCCCACGGCAGCAACGCCGCCGCCTGCCCGGCCGCCGGCGTCACATCGACCACGACCGCGTCCGACGCCCGAGGGCGACCCGACCGACGCTTCCGCGGCACCTCCGGAATCGGCGGCGGACTGAACAACTCGACGGCCCGCCAGCACTCCAGCAGACCCCCCACACGCCCGTTCCCGCTCCGCACCCGTCGCCCCCTGCGTCGAACCCACGGCACCCGGCCACTTCGTGCGCCGATCAACCGGGCGCAGAATCTACCGGACGCCGGGCGGGTAGGCCGAGTGCCCACCGCTCGCGCACGCCTCCCGGCACCGCCCGGCCCGAGGCCCCGTGGCACTCCGGCACAGGCGCCAGCAGTGGATCGAGGTCTAGGCTCACGGGAGTTGACGTTCCTCGGCTTCGGGAGGATGACCCATGGCAGCCGTGCACGTGACCGTGTGGGATGACCGCGACCGGGCCGGCGGAGGCCGGGCCCCGACAGCGTCGGGAGCCCTGGCGACCCCGACGGCCGTCCCCGCGCTCTTCGTCCACAACATCTTCAGCTGGGGCAGCGACCCCGCGTACGGGTTCGCCGGGCAACGGCCCCTCGCGGACGGCCGACGGCTCCTCCTGATGGACCGCCGGGGCTACGGCGACAGCCCGGACACCGCGCGCAGCGACTTCGACGTCGACGCCCAGGACATCGTGGGGCTTCTCGGCGACGGGGCCTCCGCCGCGGGGTTCGGCGGCGCCCACCTCGTGGGGCACGGCAACGGCGCCGTCGCCGCGCTCCTCGCCGCCGCGCACCGACCCGACCTCGTCCGCTCCCTCGCCCTCGTCCAGCCCTCCGCCTTCACCGCCGCCGCGCACCATCCGGTCGTCGCCGCCCTCCTCGACCGGGTGCGCGACGGTGCCCCGGGCATCCCGGACGGCGTCACGCCGGAGCAGTATCTACGGGCGTCCACGGAGGGGTTGGGGATGGCCATGCCCGAGCCCACGCCGCGCCGGCTCCGTGCCGTCGCCACCTCCATGGGGGAACGGCCCGTCTGGGAGGCGCGGATCCCACTGGAGGCGATCCGGCGCGCCGCCCTGCCGGTCCTGGTGATCTGCGGAACCTGGGAGCAGGCTCCGGACGCGTACCGCGAGCACGTGGGGCTCCCCCTCATCGCCGTGGCCGAGTCGCTCACGGACTCCCTCGGGGGCCGCCTCCTGCGGGTGCCCGGCTACTACCCGCACACCCAGGAACCCGCCGCCGTCAACGCCGCCCTGCGGGAGTTCTGGGGCTGACCCAATTCCGGGAGGGGAGCCGTCACGCAGCTACCGGGTCATCGGTCAACTGTTGTGCGGCACAACGTCGTTGAGATGGCTGTCCGGCAC
>NZ_JBHVET010000850.1:0-3282 GCF_042802135.1 Kitasatospora sp. NPDC057512 | reverse complement strand
GCCCTTCGGCGTCTCCGGTCCGCTCAACATCACAGTCGTACGACCAAACATGCCTGAATGCGGGTGATTTGCCCGTGATGGACCAGTGCGCCGCAACCGCGACCCGGCCCCCTCGTTCTAATCTGACGACTGTCATATCCCTGCGGCCACCCAGGATGGATCCTCATGTCAGCGGCACCGCCTGACAACGACGTGCTGTGGGCCCGAGGGATCGTCAAGTCCCATGACGGCACCCCCGCCCTGCGCGGCATCTCGATCGGCGTCCGCGAGGGCGAGGTGCTCGCCGTCACCGGCCCGCGCGGCTCCGGCAAGAGCACCCTGCTCGGCTGCCTCTCCGCGCAGCTCCCGGTCGACGAGGGCGAGGTCTGGTTCAACAGCGCCCCCGTGCACACCCTCGCCCGGGCCGGCCGCGAACGGCTGCGCCGCGACCGCTTCGGCTTCGTCGGCTCGGAGCCCCACCTGGTGCCCGAACTGACCGCCCGGGAGAACGTCGCCCTGCCGCTGTTGCTCGCCGGAGCCGGCAACAAGGCCGCCTACACCGCCGCCGACGAGTGGCTGGAACGCCTCGACGTCGGCGACTGCGCCCGGCTGCGCCCCGAGCGGCTGGTCCAGAGCCGGCGCCAGCGGGTCGCCGTCGCCCGCGCCCTGGCCCCGCTGCCGCCCGTGGTCTTCGCCGACGACCCCACCGCCCCGCTGCACCGCGAGGCCGCCGACCAGGTCATGCGGATACTGACCAGCGCGGCCCGGTCCCACCAGCTCACCCTCGTCCTGGCCACCCACGACGCCGAACTCGTCCGGTTCGCGGACCGCGCCGTCGCCCTCGTCGACGGACGGCTCACCGCCCCCGTCGCCCCCGACCCCCGCGGCATCACCGCCCCCGGGGCCAACGGGGCGCCCGCCGTCACGGCCACCCGCCGCTGACGGCGCCGGGCCACCGAACGCCGAGCCATCGAACGCCGCCGAGCCGCTGAAAGAGTCGACGTGTTCTATCTCCGTCTGGCCCGGGGCTACCGGGTGCCCGACCTCGGCCGCTGGCTGCTCACCGCACTGGCCGCCGCCGTGGTCGCCGCCTTCCTGCTGCGCTCCCTCGGCCGGGCGATGAGCGAGCCGGTCGGCGGCGCCGACCCGCTGGTCCGGCTGCTCTGGTGCCTGCCCCCGCTCGCCGCCGTCGCCTGGTTCGCGGCCGTCGCCGCCCGCGCGGTGCCCGCCCGGCGGCCCGAGCGGATCGCCGGCCTCACCGCCGCCGGGGCCGGCTCCCACCGGATCCGGACGCTGATCGCCGGCGAGGTCGCGCTCGCCTCCACCCTCGGCAGCGTGCTGACCCTGCTGGCCTTCCTGGTGCTCCGCAACGACATCGCCGGGCCCGGGCTCGCCCCCGACCTCGGCATGGGCGTGCCGCTGCCGGCCGCCGCACCGGTCGCCCTGCTCGCCCTGGTCCCGCTCACCGCCGGCACCGCCGCCGCCTGCGCGGTGCCCGTCGCCGAGACCCTGCCCGGCGGCCGCACCCACGCCCCGACCGGCTTCGGCGTCTGGCGGATCGCCCTGGCGACCGGACTGGGCGTCATCGGCGCCGCGCTCGAACTCATCGCCCTGCGCCCCGGCGCCGCCGTCGACGGCCGCCCGATCCACCTGCCCGCCGGGCTCGGCAGCACCAGCACCGCCGCCCTCGGCGGCTGGGCCGCCAGCGCGCTCGGCCTCGCCCTGCTCACCGGCCCGCTGCTGGGCTGGGCCGGGCGGCTGCTCGCCGTCGGACGGCCCACCCCACTGCGGCTGCTGGCCGGGCGGGGGCTCACCGCCCAGGCCCGCCGACTCGGCGCACCGCTGGCCGTGCTCACCCTCGCCGTCGCGCTGGTGCTCACCACCGTCCGCTACTGGATCGGCACGCCCGACAGCGCCGACGCGCTGCCCGCGATCGAGGCCTGCCTGGTGCTCGGCTGCGCGGCCGCCGCGGTGGTCACCCGCCTCGCCGAGGTCCGCACCGACCGCCGGGAGGTCACCGACGCGCTGCTGCGCCTCGGCACCTCGCCCCGGCTGCTGTTCGGCGCGGTCGCGCTGCGCACCCTGGCGGTGGGCAGCACGCTGCTGCTGACCGGCGGGGCGACCGCCGCACTGGCGGCCGCCGGCCTGCGCTGACCGGCGCCCGGCGCCTGCCCTAGCCCGCCGCGGCGAGCTGGCCGCAGGCGCCGTCGATCTCCTGGCCGCGGGTGTCGCGGACGGTCGTCGGCACGCCGTGCGACTGGAGACGGCGGACGAACTCGCGCTCGTCCTCGGGCCGGGAGGCCGTCCACTTGGAACCGGGGGTCGGGTTCAGCGGGATCAGGTTGACGTGCACCCGGTGGTTCTTGATCAGCCGGCCGAGCAGGTCGGCCCGCCAGGCCTGGTCGTTGATGTCCTTGATCAGCGCGTACTCGATGGAGATCCGGCGGCCGGACTTCTCCGCGTAGTTCCAGGCCGCGTCCAGCACCTCGGCGACCTTCCACCGGGTGTTCACCGGGACCAGCTCGTCGCGCAGCTCGTCGTCCGGGGCGTGCAGCGACAGCGCCAGACGGCAGCTGAGGCCCTCGTCGGCGAACCGGTTCATCGCCGGGACGAGGCCGACCGTGGAGACCGTGATGCCGCGCTGGGACAGGCCGAAGCCGTCCGGGGCCGGGTCGGTCAGCCGGCGGATCGCGGCCAGCACCCGGTTGTAGTTGGCCAGCGGCTCGCCCATGCCCATGAAGACCACGTTGGACAGCCGCGCCTCGCCGCCGGGGATCTCCCCCGCCTTGAGCGCGCGCATCCCGGAGGCGATCTGCTCGACGATCTCGCCGGTGGACAGGTTGCGGGTCAGACCGGCCTGGCCGGTGGCGCAGAACGGGCAGTTCATGCCGCAGCCGGCCTGCGAGCTGATGCACATGGTGACCCGGTCCGGGTAGCGCATCAGCACGGACTCCACGAGCGTGCCGTCGAACAGCTTCCAGAGCGTCTTGCGGGTGGCGTCGTCGTCGCAGGAGACGTGCCGGACCACCGACATCAGCTCGGGCAGCAGGCTCCCGGTGAGCTTCTCCCGGCTGGCGGCGGGGATGTCCGTCCAGCTCGCCGGGTCGTTCGACATCCGGCCGAAGTAGTGGTTGGAGAGCTGCTTGGCGCGGAACGGCTGCTCGCCCAGCTCGGCGACGGCCTCCTTGCGCTCGGCGGGGCTCAGGTCGGCGAGGTGTCGCGGGGGCTTGGCGCCGCGCGGCGCGACAAAGGTGAGTTCTCCGGGCTTAGGCATGGTTGTTCCAGTGTCGCAGACGCGCGAGG
>NZ_JBHVET010000849.1:0-3290 GCF_042802135.1 Kitasatospora sp. NPDC057512 | reverse complement strand
TCTCGGTGCACTGCTACGCCTTGACCCTCGGCTGCGCGGTCGACGCGTCGACGGTGTTCTCCGGGCCGGTCTCGGCGCCCGTCTCCGGGCCCGTCTCCGCCCCGGCCGTCGGCTCGGACAGCCCGCGGAGCAGCCGCCAGGCCATCACGGCCGCGCCGACCAGCAGTGCGGCGGCCAGCAGCCCGGCGTTGTTCATGCCGTGGACGAAGGTCTCCCGGGCGCTCGCCAGCAGTGGCTGGGCGAGCTCGGGGGAGAGGCCCTGCGCCGTCTCGACGGCCGAGCCCAGTGATTCGCCGGCCCGGGCGGCGGCCGCCGGGTCCGTCCCGGCCGGGACGGCCAGCCCGTTCGCGTAGATCGAGCCGACCACCGAGCCCACCAGCGCGATGCCGAGCGCGGTGCCCAGCTCGTACGCCGTCTCCGAGACCGCCGAGGCGGCGCCCGCCTTGTCGGCGGGGGCGGCGTTCAGCACCAGGTCGGCGCCGAGCGTGTAGACCACGCCCTCGGCGGTCCCGACCAGCAGGAAGGAGGCGGCCAGCAGCAGGTAGGTGGTGTCCTGCTCCAGCCAGCCGAGCGCGCCCACGCCCAGACCCATCGCCAGCAGACAGGCCGTCAGCGCCTTGCGGGCACCGTAGCGGCGGGCGATCAGGGCGGTCAGCAGGCCGCCGACCACCGATCCCGCGAAGGCCGGCAGCTCGGCCAGGCCCGCCTGGAGCGGCTGGTAGCCGCGGACCAGCTGGAGGTACTGCGAGACCACGAAGATCACGCCGGAGAGCCCGATCAGGGAGATCAGCGAGGCCGAGACGGCCGCGGTGAACCGGCGGTCGCGGAACAGCCGGACGTCGAGCAGCGGGGTCTCCAGCCGCAGCTGGCGGCGGACGAACACGAACAGCGCGGCGGTGCCCAGCACGAAGGCGACCGGCACGTCCCAGCGGTCCACGCCGTGCGCGGCGGCCTCCTTGACCGCGTACACCGCGCCGATCACTCCGGCCATCGACAGGACGACGCTCAGCACGTCCCAGCGGCCCGGCTTCGGGTCCTTGGACTCCGGCAGCAGCCAGGCGCCGAACACCAGCAGCAGGATCAACACCGGGATGTTCATCAGGAAGACCGAACCCCACCAGAAGTGCTCCAGCAGCACCCCGCCGACCACCGGCCCGAGGGCGGCCCCGGCGGTGGCGGCCGCGCCCCAGATGCCGATCGCGGTGGCCCGCTCCCGGCCGTCCGGGAAGAGGCCGCGGATCAGCGAGAGCGTGGAGGGCATGATCGTCGCCCCGGCCACGCCGAGCAGGGCGCGGGCCAGGATCAGCCAGCCGGCGCTCGGCGCGTAGGCGGCCAGCAGCGAGGCGGCGCCGAACGCGGCGGACCCGGCCAGCAGCAGCTTCTTGCGGCCGATCCGGTCGCTCAGGGCGCCCATGCTGACCAGCAGGCCGGCCAGCACGAAGGAGTAGGAGTCGCCGATCCAGAGCAGCTGGGTGCCGCTGGGGCGCAGCGTCTCGCTGATCGACGGGATGGCGAGGGAGAGGACGGTCGCGTCCAGGGCGACCACGGTCACGGCCAGGACGAGGACGGCGAGGCCGGTCCAGCGCTGGCGGGCGGTCAGGGTGTTCATGGTGTATCGGTGTCCGGCCTGTGGTCGGCGGTGCTGTGGATGGGGGTGGTGACGGCAGCGGTGCTGTGGATGGGGGTGGTGACGGCAGCGGTGCTGCGGTCGGCGGTGCTGAGGGCGGCAGGGACGGGCGTCCGGGCGTCCGGTCTGCGCAGCGCGCCGCCGAGGAACAGCTCGGCGAGCGAGAAGGCGGCGTCGCGCGGGGCGAGCCGGCCGTCCTGGATGGACCAGCCGACGCCGGCCACCAGGTCGAAGAAGGCCTCGCTCAGCCAGGCGGCGCTCAGCTCGATGCGGAACACGCCCTGCTGCTGGCCGCGCAGGAAGAGCGCGTGCAGCCGGGCGATCTGGACCTCCCAGAGGTCGTTGATGTCGTCGTTCTCGTAGAGCTGGTTCTCGCCGGCCAGGAAGGCGCAGAGCATGGCGTCCGGGACGGCGGCGTCCACCAGACGGCGCAGCGCGGCCTCGGCGTCGCCCTGCTCGACCTCGGCGGTGTCCAGCGCGGAGGCGAACCGGCGCAGTCCGAGCAGGCCGACCTCGCGGATCAGCGCGTCGCGCCCCGGGAAGAGCCGGTGCAGCGTGGCGCGGCTGATGCCGGCGGCGCGCGCGATCTCGTCCAGGTGGGCGGTCGGGCGGCGGGAGAGCACGCCGACGGCGGCTTCCAGGACGGTGTCGCGATCGGTGGCCATGGATCGAGTCTAGTTCACATGAGACACGGGTGTCTCATTCTTTTGTTCGAGCTCTCAGGTGATGCGCGGTATCTCGATGCCGGGGCAGCAAAAAACCGGGGACGGTGGTGTACCGTCCCCGGTTCCGGGGTGCCTCTGCGCTGAGCCTCGCGGCGCGGCGGCTCAGCTCTGGTTGTAGAAGCCGGTGTCGTCCATCGGGCGGTCGATCACCATGACCTCGACGTCGGCCGGGGTGAGCAGGAAGACCCTCCGGGCGATCCGCTCGATGCCGCCCCGGGTGCCGAAGATCAGCCCGGAGGCGAAGTCGACCATGCGCTTGGCCTCGGCCTCCGACATCTCGGTGAGGTCCATGACCACCGGGGTGCTCGCCCGGATGTGCTCACCGACCGTCCGGGCCGCCTCGAAGCCCGTCGGCCGCAGGGAGACGATCTTCGTGGGCGCGGGGGCGGCCGGAACCGTCTCCTGATCGACCCACTCGTCGTCGTACACCGCGGCCGGGTAGTTCCCCGAGGGCATCAGCCACCCGTTGTGGTGCTCGTCGCGAAGTGCTCCCATGCCGCGCCTCCCTGCCTCGTCCCGTCCTGGTCCCCCGGGGGTGCGTGCCGTTCTTGACACGTCATCCACTCGTCGGAACTGTCCGAGTATCGCACTGTTCACCGGTCCCGTGCCCGCTCGCAACCCCCGTACGAGTCGTGCCGCGCCGGAAACCCGGGCGAACCCGGGCACTCCCACTGACGCGGCGCAGCGCCGTACGGTTGCGCGCGTTGACCTTATCGGTCGCGGTCACGGCGTAATTGACCTTCTGTCAACAATGCGGAAACGATTTCACCCGCGGTGTCACCCGCGGCGTCACTCGCCGGTCGAACCGTCGATCAATTCACGCAGAAGATCCGCGTGGCCGTTGTGTCGCGCGTACTCCTCGATCATGTGGGTGAGGATCCAGCGCAGCGTCACCGGCCGGCCGCGGCGCGGCTTCCTGCCGACGGTCTCCAGCGGCA
>NZ_JBHVET010000848.1:0-3294 GCF_042802135.1 Kitasatospora sp. NPDC057512 | reverse complement strand
GTGTGGCCCTGGTTGGCGCGGATCGAGAGACCGTCCGGCGAGTAGCCGAAGCGGCGCTTGTTGTCGGTCGCCACGACGTGGTCCAGCTCGGCCCGGGTGAGCGGCCGGCCCCGGGCGGCGAGCCCGGCGAGCAGTTCGTCGACCCGGACCCAGCCGGCCGCGTCCAGCACGACCCCCGCCAGCCCGGGCTCGTGCCGCAGGATCCGCGACAGCGTCTTGCTCGCCCTGACCAGGCGCTTCTCGTCCATCATGTCTCTCGTATCCCCCGTTGGTCAGCGGCTAAGAGGCCTGGCTGACCGAACTCATGTTGAAGTCCGTGACACGCACGGGTGGCATCGCGGTGCGGGTGACGTTGTCGCTCCACTCGCGGGGCAGGCAGCGTTCGGTGCGGCCCACCTCGGTGATCCGGTTCAGCAGGTCCACCGGGGACTCGTTGAACCGGAAGTTGTTGACCTCGCCGACGACCTCGCCGTTCTCCACCAGGTAGACGCCGTCCCGGGTGAGGCCGGTGAGCAGCAGCGTCGCCGGGTCCACCTCGCGGATGTACCAGAGGCAGGTGAGCAGCAGGCCGCGCTCGGTGCGGGCGATCATCTCGTCCAGGGTCGGCGCGGACTCCTGGTCGGCCGTCTCCAGCACGAGGTTGTCGATCGCCGGGCGCAGCGGCAGTCCGGTGAGGGCGGCCGCGTGGCGGGTGGTGACCAGGTCGTTCAGCACGCCCTCGCGGATCCACTCGGTGGCGGCGATCGGCTGGCCGTTGTCGAAGACCGAGTAGTCCCCGCCGGAGGAGTGGGTGAGCACGAACGGCGCGGCCTCCAGGCCGGGTTCGCGCGGGTCGGAGCGCAGGGTCAGCGGCAGGGCGCTGAGCTTGTCGCCGATCCGGGTGCCTCCGCCGGGCTTGGAGAAGACCGTCCGGCCCTCCTGGGCGTCCCGGCCGCCGGAGGACCAGTTGAGGACGATCAGCAGGTCGGCGACGGCCGAGGGCGGCAGCAGCGCCTCGTACCGCCCGGCGGGCAGGTCCACCTTGCGGGCACCCCAGCCGAGCCGCCTGGTCAGCTCGGTGTGCAGGTCGGCGACGTCGACGTCGGCGAAGTCCCGGGTGGAGGCGCCCACCCAGGCGGAGCTGGAGAGGTCGGCGGTCTTGGCGTTGATCTCGACCATGCCGGTGGGCTGGTCGTGGCGCAGCCGCAGGCCGGTGGAGCTGCCGAGGTAGCTGGAGGTCATCTCGTGCCGGGCGAAGCCGTACAGGAGCTGGCCCTGGGCGGCGGCGCGGGCGAAGGCCTCGCCGAGGGCCGGGCCGAAGGCGTCGAACACCTCGATGGAGGTCAGCGCGGGCGGCTCGGTGAAGTCCGGCGAGGAGGGCCCGCCGGCGATCAGCGGCTGGGCGTCCTCGGCCGGTCCGGCCGCGCGGGCGGCCTCCTCGGCGGCCCGTACCAGGCCCTCCACTTCCTCGGCGGTGACGGCCTCGCGGGAGACCACGCCGGAGGCGGTGCCCTCGGCGCCGGCCACGGTGGCGATCACGGTGAGGCGGCGGCCGCGGGTGACGCCGTTGGTGGTCAGGGCGTTGCCGGCCCAGCGCAGGTTGGCGGTGGACTCCTCGTCGGCGATCACCACGCAGCCGTCGGCGCGGGAGAGGCCGAGCGCCAGCTCGACGAGTTCGTGGGGCTGCTTCGCGGTCATCAGTGACCCGCCTCCTGCTGGGTGTTGAGCACGTTGACGTTGCGGAACAGCGCCGACGGGCTGCCGTGGCTGACCGCCGCGATCTGACCGGGCTGCGCCTTGCCGCAGTTGAAGGCGCCGCCGAGGAAGTAGGTCTGCGGGCCGCCGACCGCCGCCATCGAGCCCCAGAAGTCGGTGGTGGTGGCCTGGTAGGCGAAGTCCTTGACCTGGCCCGCGAGTTCGCCGTCCTTGATGGCGTAGGCGCGCTGCCCGGTGAACTGGAAGTTGTACCTCTGCTGATCGATCGACCAGGAACGGTCGCCGACGATGTAGAGGCCGTTCTCGACCTGGGCGACCA
Organism: Kitasatospora sp. NPDC057512; assembly: GCF_042802135.1. Classification (NCBI taxonomy): domain Bacteria; kingdom Bacillati; phylum Actinomycetota; class Actinomycetes; order Kitasatosporales; family Streptomycetaceae; genus Kitasatospora; species Kitasatospora sp. NPDC057512. The sequence goes on along the minus strand of NZ_JBHVET010000848.1, from coordinate 1,280 downwards.
GGCCCGCGGTGTCCGGGCCGTCGGCGGCCGGCCGGAGCGAGACGTTGGCCATCCGCTGCACCGGGACGTGCGCGGGGGAGTCGGCGAAGGCGCAGCCGTTGGAGCGCTCGAAGCCCTTCAAGGCGGCGATGCGGCGGTCGAGTTGGTAGCCGACCAGGACGCCGTCCCGGACCAGGTCCCAGGACTGCGTGGCCACGCCCTCGTCGTCGTAGCCGATGGTGGACAGGCCGTGCTGGGCGGTGCGGTCGCCGGTGACGTGCATCAGCTCGGAGCCGTACTTCAGCGAGCCGAGTTGGTCGAAGGTGGCGAAGGAGGTGCCGGCGTAGGCGGCCTCGTAGCCGAGCGCGCGGTCCAGTTCGGTGGCGTGGCCGATCGACTCGTGGATGGTCAGCCAGAGGTTGGTCGGGTCGATCACCAGGTCGTAGCGGCCGGCCTCGACGCTCGGGGCCCGCATCTTCTCGGCCAGCAGGACGGGCAGTTCGGCGAGTTCGGCGTCCCAGTCCCAGCCGGTGCCGGTGAGGTACTCGTAGCCGCGGCCGACCGGCGGGGCCAGGGTCGTCATCGAGTCGAAGGCGCCGGTGCGCTCGTCGACCGAGGTGGCCTCCAGGTCGGAGTGCACCCGGATCCGCTGCTGGGTGGTCACCGTGCCGGCGGTGTCCGCGTAGAACTTGTTCTCCTGGACGGTCCGCAGGGCGGCCTGGACGTGCGAGACGCCCTCGGCGGCCAGCAGCCGGGAGCTGCGCTCGGCGAGCAGCGCGGTCTTCTCGGCGTCCGGCACCTCGAAGGGGTTGACCTCGTACGCGGAGACCCAGGTGACGTCCCGGTGGACCGGCTCGTCGGCCAGCTCGACCCGCTCGGTGGAGCCGGCCGCCCGGCTGATCCCGCCGGAGAGGCGGGCCACCGCGACGGCCTGCTCGGCGACCCGGGCCGCCGCGTCGGGGGTGAGGTCGACACCGGCGGCGAAGCCCCAGGCGCCGTCCAGCACCACCCGGACGGCGAAACCGAGCTGCACGCTGTCGGAGGTGCCGGCCGGACGCGCGTCGCGCAGCCGCCAGGAGGCGCTGCGGATCCGCTCCAGGCGGAAGTCGGCGTGGCTCGCGCCGAGTTCGCGGGCCCGGGCGAGGGCGGCGTCGGCGAGCGGCCGCAGCGGCAGGGCGAGGAACGCCGGGTCGACGGTGCGCCCGTGCGGGGCACCGGAGCGATCGGCCGGAGGGATCGGAGGCAATCGGGCTCCCAGGTCGCGGAGGGTGGCGGTGCGGCGCCACAGGGGCGCCCGCACC
>NZ_JBHVET010000847.1:0-3294 GCF_042802135.1 Kitasatospora sp. NPDC057512 | reverse complement strand
CCCCACATGCGAGGAGCCTCGATGCAACGCAGAGTCACCGCAGGCAGGTTGCTGACCACGGCGACCACCCTGACCGTGCTGGCCGGCCTGATCGCCGCCGCCGCGGGCCCGGCCACCGCCGCGCCCACCCCCTCTCCCTCCTCGGCGCCGCCGAGCGCCCTGGCCGCCGCCGTGAACGCCGCCGACGCGGCCGCGAACGCCGGGCTGGACGCGCTGGCCAAGGGCCCGGGCGAGACCTACGAGCGCAAGGCCGTCACGCCCTGGCTCGGCGGCCTCTACTCCGTCTCCTACGAGCGCAGCTACCACGGCCTGCCGGTGGTCGGCGGCGACGCGGTCGTCCTCGCCGACTCCCAGGGCAAGGTCCGCGCCCTGCAGTCCGCCGCCACCGGACCGGTCGGCGGCTCGACCACCCCGCAGGTCAGCGCGGCGGACGCGGAGAAGACCGCCCGTACCAGGCTGGCCACCGTGGACTCGGTGGACTCCCGCCGCCTGGTCGTCCGGGTCAAGGACGGCACCGGCCGGCTCGCCTGGGAGACCGTCCTCAAGGGCCGCACCGCGTCGGCGCCCAGCACGCTGCACGTCTTCGTGGACGCGGCCACCGGCGAGGTGCTCGACAGCTACGACGACGTCCGTGCCGGAACGATCAACAGCAAGTGGAACGGCCCCGCCCCGGTCACCATCAGCACCACGAGCTCGGGCGGCTCCTACTCGCTGCGCGACCCGAACCGGCCCGGCCTGTCCTGTTCCGACTACAGCACCGGGCAGGTCTTCTCCAAGTCCAGCGACTCCTGGGGCAACGGCAGCCCGTCCACCAAGGAGACCGGCTGCGGCGACGCGATGTTCGCGGCCCAGAAGGAATGGGACATGCTCCGCGACTGGCTCGGTCGCAACGGGCACAACGGCAACGGCGGCAGCTGGCCGGTCAAGGTCGGCCTCAACGACGTCAACGCGTACTGGGACGGCAGCACGATATCCATCGGCCACAGCCAGGCCAACGAGTGGATCGCCGCGATCGACGTGGTCGGCCATGAGTTCGGCCACGGCATCGACCAGTACACCCCCGGCGGCGCCAACAACGAGTCCGGCCTGGGCGAGGCCACCGGCGACATCATGGGCGCGCTGACCGAGTCGTACGCCAACGAGCCCTCGCCGTACGACTCCCCGGACTACACCGTCGGCGAGATGATCAACCTGGTCGGCCAGGGCCCGATCCGCAACATGTACAACCCCTCGCTCGTCAACAACGACCCGAACTGCTACTCGGCGTCGATCCCGCAGACCGAGGAGCACGCGGCGGCCGGCCCGCTGAACCACTGGTTCTACCTGCTCGCCGAGGGCTCCAACCCCGGCGGCGGCAAGCCCACCAGCCCCACCTGCAACAACTCCTCCGTCACCGGCATCGGCATCAAGGACGCCGGCCGGGTCTTCTACGGAGGCATGCTCCTCAAGACCAGCGGCATGACCTACAAGCGCTACCGCACCGCCACCCTGACCGCCGCCAAGAGCCTCGACCCGAGCTGCGGCTTCTTCACCCGGACCAAGGCCGCCTGGGACGCCGTCAGCGTCCCCGCCCAGAGCGGCGACCCCACCTGCACGCCGTCCGGCACCAACGACTTCTCGCTGTCGCTCGGCCCGGCGTCCGGCTCCGTCCAGCCCGGCGCCTCGACCTCGTCGACGGTGAGCACCGCCGTCACCTCCGGCACCGCGCAGACCGTGAGCCTCACCGCCTCCGGCCTCCCGGCGGGCGTCACCGCGAGCTTCAACCCCTCGTCGGTGCAGGCCGGTTCCTCCGCCACCCTGACCCTGTCCGCCTCCGCGGCGGCCGTGGCCGGGACCTACCAGATCACCGTCACCGGCACCGCCGGCGCCACCACCCACACCGCCCAGTACGGCCTGACGGTCGGCGGCGGGGGCAACCCCGGCGGGCCCGCGCCCGACATCGACGTCGCCAAGGTCCAGGCCCACCTGTCCCAGCTGAACACCATCGCCAACCAGAACGGCGGCCACCGCCGGGCGGGCAGCGCCGGGCACAGCCAGTCGATCGCGTACATCAAGGCCAAGCTGCAGGCGGCCGGCTACAACGTCACCGAGCAGACCTGCACCTCCTGCAGCTACCAGTCCAACAACCTGATCGCCGACTGGCCCGGCGGCCCGTCCGACCAGGTCACCATGTTCGGCGCCCACCTGGACAGCGTCTCGGCCGGCCCCGGCATCAACGACAACGGCTCCGGCTCGGCCGTCCTGCTGGAGAACGCGCTCGTGCTCGCCCAGCAGAACCCCAGCCTGACCCGGCACGTCCGGTTCGGCTGGTGGACCGGTGAGGAGCAGGGCCTCCAGGGCTCGCAGTCCTACGTCGGCCAGCTGAGCTCCGCCCAGCGCTCCGCGATCAAGGCGTACTACAACTTCGACATGGTCGGCTCGCCCAACGCCGGCTACTTCATCAACAACATCAACTCCGCGGCGTCGGCCCCGATGAAGGCCTACTGGGACTCGCTGAACCTCAAGCCGGAGGAGAACGTCGAGGGCCAGGGCCGCTCCGACGACTACTCCTTCCAGCAGGCCGGCATCCCGACCTCGGGCTACGCGGCCGGCGCCGACGCCACCAAGACCTCGGCGCAGGCGGCCAAGTGGGGCGGCACGGCGGGCCGTTCCTACGACTCCTGCTACCACTCGTCCTGCGACACCACCAGCAACGTCGACGCGACGGTGCTGAACCGCAACGCCGACGGCGTGGCGTACACCCTCTGGAAGACCTCGGTCGGCGGCAGCACGCCCGCCAACGACTTCTCCCTCTCGGTGAACCCGACCACCGCCACCGTCAAGCCCGGTGACACCACCACCGCGACGGTCGCCACCTCGACCACCTCCGGCTCGGCCCAGACGGTCAACCTGACCGCCTCGGGCGCCCCGGCCGGCGTGACCGTCTCCTTCAACCCGTCCTCGGTGCAGTCCGGCGGCTCGGCGACGCTCACCGTCGCCACCTCCGCCTCGACCGCCACCGGCACCTACACCATCACCCTGACCGGGACCGGCTCGGCCACCCACAGCACCAGCTTCTCCCTGGTGGTGGGCAACGACTCGCCGAACCCGGGTGGCACCTGGACGCCCGGCACCACCTACCAGGCGGGCGACGTGGTGACCTACAACGGGGTCAGCTACCGCTGCCTCCAGGGCCACACCGCCCAGGTCGGCTGGGAGCCGCCGATCGTCCCGGCGCTCTGGCAGGCCGTGTGACCGGGGCGCGCTGACGCCCGGTGAAGCCGCTGCGCCGCGGTCCGTCGAGGGGGACGGGCC
>NZ_JBHVET010000846.1:0-3294 GCF_042802135.1 Kitasatospora sp. NPDC057512 | reverse complement strand
GCTTCGGGGCACCCGAGCCGGCCGCGGGGGAGGGCGCCGCGGGCTTCCGCGGGCCCGGCTTGGCAGCGGAACCACCACCGGTGGGGGCCACACCAAGCGCGTCAGTCAACTTGCGTACGACCGGCGCCTCGATCGTCGAGGACGCCGAACGGACGAACTCGCCGAGCTCGGTGAGCTTGGCCATGACGGCCTTGCTCTCCAAGCCAAGCTCCTTGGCGAGTTCATAAACCCGGACCTTAGCCACTTCACTCCTGTCTATGAGTCCGGGGGTCTCGTCCGCCGGACTGTCGCTACTTCATGGGCGTACCCATCGCGTACTCATCGCGTACTCATCGAGAGCTCATCGCAATCTCGACCTACTTCCACATCGCGAGGTACCTGACTGGTGGCACGGCGCGCGGCTGCCCGAGCGCTGTGCTTGTTGCGGTGGTTCTCCGCCGCGCGAGCGGCGACTGTCGCGGGAGGCCGCCCGACTAGGGGGCTCCGCCCGCCAGCTCCCCGATGAACCCGCGGAGCCGCTCGGTGTCGAGCGCGCCCTGGAGCCGGAAGGCCCGGGGGAACGCCCGACGGCGGACCGCGAGGTCGAGGCAGGCCGGATCGGGGTGCAGGTGAGCGCCCCGGCCCGGGAGTGCGCCGCGGGGATCAGGGACGCACTCGCCCTCGACCGCCGTGACACGCAACAGCTGGTGCTTGGCCGCTCGCTTGCGGCAGCCCACGCAGGTGCGTTCCGGGCGTGCTCGGACATGCGTCCGGCCAGACGAAGGCAAGTCTACCCCTCCGAAGCGACATGGCGCCGCCCCGCCGATCCCGGAGGACCGGCAGGGGCGCACACGACAACGATGATTACCGGGCCTGCGATTCCTCGGCCGGGACCTCGGTGTCCGGCCGGATGTCGATCCGCCACCCGGTCAGGCGCGCGGCCAGGCGGGCGTTCTGCCCCTCCTTGCCGATCGCCAGCGACAGCTGGTAGTCCGGCACGATCACCCGGGCGGAACGCTGGGCGGCGTCCACGATCTCCACGCTGGTCACCCGAGCGGGCGACAGGGCTGCGGCCACCATCTCCCGGGGGTCCTCCGACCAGTCGACGATGTCGATCTTCTCGCCGTGCAGCTCGCCCATCACGGCGCGCACCCGGGAGCCCATCGGGCCGATGCAGGCGCCCTTGGCGTTCAGGCCCTGACGGCGCGACCAGACCGCGATCTTGGTCCGGTGGCCGGCCTCACGGGCGATCGCCGCGATCTCCACGCTGCCGTCCGCGATCTCCGGGACCTCCAGCGCGAACAGCTTCTTCACCAGGCTGGGGTGGGTGCGCGACAGCGTCACCGAGGCCCCGCGCACGCCGCGGCGCACGGCCACCACATAGCACTTCAGCCGGGTGCCGTGCCGGTAGTCCTCGCCCGGGACCTGCTCCTGCGGCGGCAGGATGGCCTCCAGCTTGCCGATGTCGACCAGCACGTTCTTCGGGTCGTTGCCCTGCTGGACGACACCGGTGACGATGTCGCCCTCCTTGCCCGCGTACTCGCCGAAGGTCTGGTCGTCCGCGGCGTCGCGCAGGCGCTGCATCATCACCTGGATGCCGATGCTGGACGCGATCCGGCCGAAGCCGCTCGGGGTGTCGTCGAACTCCTTCGGCTCGACGCCCTCGTCCAGCTCCGCCGGGTCCTCCATCGCCCACACGGTGACGTGGCCGCTCTTGCGGTCCAGGTGCACCCGGGCCCGCCGGCGCGAGCCCTCGGTGCGGTGGTACGCGGTGAGGAGGGCGGACTCGATGGACTCGACCAGCAGGTCGAAGGGGATGTTCTTCTCGTTGACCAGCGTGCGCAGGGCACTCATGTCGATGTCCACGGCTACGCCTCCTCGTCTTTCGTCACGTTCGTCATGGTCGTACGGCACCGGGGGTTCACTCGGCGCCGTCCTCCCCCTCGTCGAAGTCCGCGGCCTCGTCCAGGAGCTCGTCGTCCTTGCGGTTGAACTCGACCTGGACGCGCGCCCGGGCCACCTCCGCGTACGCCAGACGGCGCTCCTTCGGACGGCCGCGCCCCTTCACCGGCTGCACCTCGACCAGTGCGCCGTCCTCGTCGGCCTCCAGCACCCGGGCGACGATCTCCCCGCCGTCCTCCAGGTGGATCCTGGCCAGCCGACCCTCGGCGCGCTGCCAGTGCCGGGGCAGGACCAGCGGGCGCTCCGCACCCGGCGAGCCGACCTCCAGCAGGTACGCGTCGTCCCCCATCAGGTCCGACTCGTCCAGGGCCGCACCGACCACCCGGCTGAACTCGGCGATGGCGTCCATGTCCACGCCGCCGTCGGTGTCGACGTCGATCTGCACCTGCCGACGGCTGCCCGCCCGGGTGACCCTGACGTCCTCCAGATCCAGTCCGGCCTGCTCGGCCAGCGGCTCCAGCAACGCTCGCAGCCGGTCGGTGTGGGTGGTGCTCATCCGGGTGGACTCCTCGGCCGCGTCTGCTGTTGTCAGAAGGTCGCCCCGCGCCCCCGGTGTGCCACACCGGGTCACGGCAGCTCGGCCCAAAGCCTATCCGGTCAAGCCCCCAACCACCGATTCCGGACCTCCGCCGACCACGCCCACACCACCCACTGCGAGCAAGCTCACACCCGGCACGGCGTCCCCGAACCGGGCCCGGGAACGTGGGGATTCTGTAATCATTCACGCCAACGAGGGCAGGCGGGGAGGCCGCCCTCCCGTACCCGCCCGGAGTGATCCCGATGCAGCCGCCCAGCCGACGGACCTTCCTGGCCCTCGGACTGCTCACCACCCTCACCGCCTGCACCGCCGACCCCCACGGCGCCCACCCGGCCGGCCCCACCCCACCCCGCGACCTCGACACCCCGGCCCGCCTCCGCGCGATCGCCGACACCGACCTCCTGCTCGGCGCCTACGACGGCCTGCTCACCGCCCCGGGTGCCCAGACCGCCCTGCTCCAGCCGCTGCGCGACGACACCGCCCAGCACCGCGCCGCCCTCGTCCAGGGCCTGCCGAGCGCGAGCCCCTCCCCCACCGGCACCCCGTACCGCCCCCTCCCCACCCTCCCCGAACTGGCCCTCCTGGAGCACCGGACCGCCGAGTCCCGCCTCCAGGGCCTCGACGAGGTCAGCCCGCCCCTCGCCCGCCTGCTCGCCTCCGTCTCCGCCGGCAACGCCCTGCACGCCGCGGCCCTCGGCGACCAGACCCCCGTCAGAACGCCCGACGGCACCACCACCGCCGAAGGCGCCACCCACGCCGCCGCCGTCCCCGCCCTCCAGACCGCCCTCAGCGCCGAACACGCCGCCGTCTACGGC
>NZ_JBHVET010000845.1:0-3315 GCF_042802135.1 Kitasatospora sp. NPDC057512 | reverse complement strand
GCCCCGGACCGCCCGACCGGTCCGGGGCCCTCCGTCACCCGAACCGGGTCAGGCGCTCTTGACGGCCGCGAAGCGGTCCGAGACGTCCTGCCAGTTGACGACGTCCCACAGGCGGGTGACGTAGTCCGGGCGGACGTTGCGGTACTGCAGGTAGTAGGCGTGCTCCCAGGCGTCGAAGGCCAGCAGCGGGGTGGTGCCCTGGCCGACGTTGCCGTGGTGGTCGTAGACCTGCTCGACGATCAGGCGCTGCCCGAGCGGCTCCCAGGACAGGATGCCCCAGCCGGAGCCCTGCACGCCGGTGGTGGCGGTGGTGAGCTGCTTCTTGAAGGCGTCGAAGCTGCCGAAGTGCTCGGTGATGGCGTCGGCCAGCTCGCCCTCGGGGCGGTCGCCGCCCTCGGGCGAGAGGTTCTGCCAGAACAGCGAGTGCAGCACGTGGCCCGACAGGTGGAACGCGAAGGTCTTCTGCAGGCCGACCAGGCCGCCGAACTGCTCCTTGTCGCGGGCCTCGGCCAGCTGGTCCAGGGTGTCGTTGGCGCCCTTGACGTACGCGGCGTGGTGCTTGGAGTGGTGCAGCTCCAGGATCTCGGCCGACATCGCCCGCTCCAGCGCGGAGTAGTCGTACGGCAGGTCGGGAAGCGTGTAGGTGCCCATCAGGACACGGCCCCTTTCGGCGGGTTGAACGGTGGTGATCGTGCCGGGACAACACTATTGCGTATCAGTTGCAAGAACGAAGCATGGGCTCCTGCTTATTCCCCACGTCCCGTCGGGCACGATGACCCCCACTGACCACCCGTCCGGCCCGCCCGACCCGTACCCGGCACCCGGCCCGTACGCCCCGTCACCCCGGCGCCCCGTCACCCCAGCTCCCCAGCGCCCCTCCGGCAACGTTTCGGTCTCGTAGACCGGCAATCCGTTCCCGGGGCTTCCCTCCGTGTTCGCCGTTGTGCCATTTTACATGTCACACAGCAAGGCCCGTGCGCCCCACGCAGCGCGGCCACCCCCACCCTCGACGGCCCCGGAGGCCCCCACAGATGCGTCCCTCCTCGATAGCGAAGGACGGCGCGCGCAGACTCCCTGCGCTCGGCACCGCCCTCCTCCTCTCGCTCGGCCTCTTCGCACCCGCGGCGCAGGCCGCCGCCCCCGCGGCCGCCCCGGCCGGTCAGCCCGCCACCCCGGCCGGCCAGACCGCCGCACCGCGCACGATCCCGGTGCCCAAGTCCCCCGACACCCCCAAGGACGCCCGCCCGCTGGTCTCGGACCCGCAGGCCAAGGCCACCGCCCCGACGGCGGGCAGCACCGTCGGCGCCGCCGGGTCGGCGCGGGCGCTCACCGCCGCCGCCTGCGACGTCTCCGCCTTCACCGGCAAGTCCGGTGCCGCGCTGGTCCAGCAGGTCAAGGGGGCCGGGCTCGACTGCGTCAACACCCTGTTCACGCTGACCGGCAACGACGCCAAGGGCGCCTTCAGCGAGGCCCAGATGGTCACCGTCGCCAACGCCCTGCGCGACACCGCCGCCACCTACCCCGGCGACAACTCCACCTCCGCCGGGCAGCTGGTGCTCTTCCTGCGGGCCGGCTACTACGTGCAGTGGTACAACAAGGACGTCGTCGGCCCGTACGGCGCCGGCCTCCAGAGCGCCATCCGCGGCGCGCTGGACGCCTTCTACGCCGCCCCGCACAGCAAGGACGCCACCGACGCCAACGGCGCCACCCTCGCCGAGGCCGTCACCCTGATCGACAGCGCCCAGGAGAACGCCCGCTACACCGGCGTCGTCAAGCGGCTGCTGAACGACTACACCGGCAGCTGGCCCGCCTCGATGACCACCGCCGTGGCCAACACCGAGACCGTCATCGAGCGCGGCTTCGACCTGCCGGAGTTCGTCTCCGCCCTCCAGGCCGACCCGACCTTCGCGACCACCGTGTCGTCCTTCGTCACCCGCAACAGCGGCCAGATCAACGGCGGCGACATCGTCACCAAGATCGGCATCCAGCTCGGCAACCTGGTCGCCAACGACACGCTGCGCGCCCAGGGCCGGCCGATCGTCAAGGACCTGATCAACCGCTACCCGCTGGTCGGCAACACCGGTCCGCTCACCATGAACCTGCTCTGGTTCACGGAGAAGAAGGACGCCGGCAACTGCTCCTACTACGGCACCTGCGACGTCCCCGCCAAGCTCGTGCCGCTGGTGCTCACCGTCGACCACACCTGCAACGCCAACCTGCGCATCCGCGCCCAGGACATGACCGCGCAGCAGCTCGCCGACACCTGCACCAGCCTGGTCAACCAGGACGCGTTCTTCCACAAGGTGGTCAAGGACAACGGCCCGGTCCCCAACGACAACAACACCAACCTCGAGGTCGTCGTCTTCGACGACTACTACAACTACAGCCTGTACGCCTGGGAGATGTACAAGATCGAGGTCGACAACGGCGGCATGTACGAGGAGGGCAACCCGGCCACGGTCGGCAACCAGGCCCGCTTCATCGCCCACGAGGCCTCCTGGCTGCGCCCCCAGTTCCAGATCTGGAACCTCAACCACGAGTACACCCACTACCTCGACGGCCGCTACGACATGTACGGCGACTTCGAAGCCGGCATGACCACCCCCACCATCTGGTGGGTCGAGGGCCTCGCCGAGTACGTCTCCTACAGCTACCGCGGCGCCCACTACGACGACGCGGTCGCCCAGGCCGGCAAGGGCACCTACGCGCTGAGCACCCTGTTCGACACCACCTACGACAACGCGGACTCCACCCGCATCTACAACTGGGGCTACCTGGCCGTCCGCTACATGCTCCAGTCGCACCCGCAGGACGTCGACGCGCTGCTCGCCAAGTACCGCGCCGGTGACTGGAACGGCGCCCGCACCCTGCTGAAGACCACCATCGGCACCGCGTACGACGCCGACTTCGCCACCTGGCTCAAGGCCTGCGCCGCCGACAACTGCGGCTCGCTGCCCACCACCGAGCAGCCCAAGGCCCCGCTCTGCACCGCCGCCGACGCCCGGCAGTACGACAAGAACTGCCGCCGCGACAACGTCGCCGCCACCACCGGGAACTACGGCTACAGCTTCCTGAACCTGCCGGCCGGCGTGAAGCAGCTGACCATCACCACCAGCGGGGGCACCGGCAACGCCGACCTCTACTACAACGCCGGCTCCTGGGCCACCACCGGCTCCTACACGGCCAAGTCCGCCACCGGCGGCAACGGTGAGACCCTGACCATCACCAACCCGCCGGTCGGCTACGTCTTCTTCAGCCTCTACGCCCAGCAGGGCTTCGGCGGCGTCACGGTCACCACGACCTACAACTGACACC
>NZ_JBHVET010000844.1:0-3323 GCF_042802135.1 Kitasatospora sp. NPDC057512 | reverse complement strand
CGTCGGTCGTGCTCGATCACGACCCTGTCCGCGGCGACGCACCGGGCGCCGGACCCGACGGCACCCGGGCGGGGGAGGGGGTTCGGGTGTGACAGGGGCCGCCGTCACGGGAGGGTGGGCACCTCGCCCGAAGCGGAGGAGCCCCAGCCGCGACGGCGGCCGGGGCTCCGGGTCAGCGGCGCTGGAGACTCAGGAGTCCCGGACGCCAGGGGAGTTGGTCGTAGGGGCCGGTGGCGGTGGGGGACTTGCCCTGGTAGAGGAGCTGGAGGTTGCAGGGGTCGACGGTCATGGTCTGGTCGGGGTTGTCGCGGACGAGGTCGCCGTGGCTGATGTCGTTGGTCCAGGTGGCGCCGCTGTTGGCCTTGCCGGCGAAGGGGTTGTTCTCGGTGGCGGCCTGCGGGGTCCAGGAGCCGTTGAGGCTGGTGGCGGTGAAGGAGCGGAAGTAGCGTCCGCCGGCGCCCATCGCCTCGACGATCATGAGGTACTGGTTCTGGCCCTGGACCTTGTAGACCTGCGGCGCCTCGAAGAGGTTGGCCGTCGTGTCGGTCATCACGGTGCTGTAGGAGGAGCCGAAGTTGCCCGGGAAGTTCCCGATCGGCATGCTCGCGCGATAGATGCTGCCGTTGTCGCCGGCGAAGAACAGGTACATGTTCTGGCCGTCGGCGATCAGGGTCTGGTCGATCGGGCCGGTGCCGGAGTTGGGGATGCCGCCGGTGAACAGCGGCTGCGGAGCGGACCAGCCGTTGGGGTTGGTGGGGTCGCTCGACGTGCGGTAGATGAAGGGCCAGGCACCCCACTGGTAGGCCAGGACCCAGATGTTCTTCGGCGCGAAGTAGAACAGCGTCGGCGCCACCGCGGACTGGCCCATCCCGGTCTGGCCGGTCGACGCCATGTCCGACCAGTTGGTGAACGGGGTGAACGCCATCGAGCCGTACGAGGAGCCGTTCACGTTCGACGCGTAGACCAGGTGCTTGCCCTGATAGACCACGTTGGTGAAGTCCTTCACCGACGCCCAGCCGTGCGCCGGCTGCGCCAGCGCACCCGTCGACGACCAGTGGTACGTGGACGGCAGGGCGCAGGTGCCGCGGGTGGCGGCCTGGGCCTTGTCGGCGGCCTGGACCGCGGTGGCGGCCTGGACCGTGGTGGCGCCGAGCATGGCCGCCGCCAGGGCCGTCGCGGTCGCGATCACGGTGGTGAGCACCGTGGAGCGCGGCCCGCGGCGAGACGTTCGTTGACGCATGGGGAACTCCTTTGCGAGCGGATGGAGCCGTCAGACGGCAATGTGAGCGTTAACAAGGGAGCCCCGGTGGAGCGGCGCCCGGGGCCCCCTCGGCTCGGTTCAGGAGCCCAGCGTGACGGTGGAGCTGCCGCTGCTCTGGTAGCCCTCGGTGGCCAGGATCTCGTAGTTCATGGTGCCGAGGTTCATGCCGGACCTGGCCCACGCGTCGAAGTGGTTGCCGACGGTGATCGTTCCGCCGGTCCGCTTGGCCCGGCGGACGCTCCAGTACTGGTTGAACGTCCTGATGCCCTCGATGGAGGGGGCGTTGTAGCGGGTCGTCTGGTAGAGGTCGTAGGTGTCGCCGTCCGTGGTGACGGTGCCCTTGTACGTGCCGGTGGGCTTGTAGGAGCCGTAGTTGTCGACGACGTAGTACTCGACGAGCGGGTTGGTGGTCCAGCCGTAGAGCGACAGGTAGGCGTTGCCGTTGGTGCTCCAGGTGCCCGAGTACGTCACCGGGTTGCGCGAGCCGGTGCGCCAGCCCTTGCCGGCGACGAAGTTGCCGGCGTTGTTCCAGGAGGTGCTGTAGCGGCCGCCGCCGTTCAGCGACATCGAGACCGCGCCGGAGCCCTCGGTCCAGAACGAGTAGAAGTACCCGCCGTCGGTGTCGGTCTGGTTCGTGGTCACCGTCGCGGCCTCGGCCGTGCCGGGCAGCATCAGGACGGCCGCGAGGGCCGGTGCGAGAACGGGGGTCCTGCGGACGAGCCGCCGGAGGCGGCCGACCTTGCGGCTCTTGGGGTGGGGGGAGTTCACGGGGGTGATCCGTCCTGCCGATGGGTGGGGGTGGGGTGCGACCCTGCGTCGCCGGCGACCGTGAACGGAGGTGGGCCGAACGACACCGCACGGCGACGCAGGGAGCCGACTCACCGTCAACACCGCTCCGTCCGAAGCGGGTTGGCGACCTGCGGTCTGGAGCCGGAGCCTGGGCCGGCCGTTCGCAGCTGTCGACGGCGACAGTGTTGGCCTGTACTCGACGGGCTGTCAACACTTTCGACAAGGAAGCCGAAAGTGTCGGCCATGCTCGTTCCCGGCCCTGCTGGCAAAGTCACTGGTCGGACCCCTGGGGGCTCGATGAAGCGCCGGGGCCTCGCCGTGCCCGCGCTCCCTCGGTGCCCTTGGGCGACTCGTAGGAGGAAGTCTCTTCGAAAGTTTCGGAGGCATGCCCGGGCCGGCCGGGCGGCCCGGATGAGCCGAGCGTCGCGGCCGGGCACGCAAGGGGGGACGGACGGCAGAAGTGGGGCGGAACGGGTGCGGCGGGTCAGCCCGAGGCCCGGACGACGAGCCGGGTGGGGAGTACCAGCGATTCGCCCGGTGCCGGGTTGCGCAGCAGCAACTCCAGTGCCCGGAAGCCGAGTTCCTCGACCGGCTGGTGGACGGTGGTCAGGCCCGGGCGGCAGCGCGCCGCGACGGGGGCGTCGTCGAAGCCGATCAGCGCCACGTCCTCGGGCACCCGCAGGTCGTGCCGCCGCAAGGTCCTGAGGGCTCCCGCGGCCATCTGGTCGGAGGCGGCGAACACCGCGTTCAGCCCGGGGCACTGGTCGAGCAGCCGTTGCATCGCGTGCTCGCCGGAGGCGGTGCTGAAGTCGCCGTACACCACGACGGGCCGGGTCGCGGCCGTCGCGGCCACCGCCTGCCGGTAGCCGGCCAGCCGGTCCGCGCCGGCGGAGGTGTCCGGCGGCCCGGCGATGGTGGCCACCGAGCGGCGCCCGGACGCGCACAGCCGCCGCACCGCCGCCCGGGCACCGGCCAGGTTGTCCGCGTCCACGAACGCCACCGTGCCCGGCTCCGGAGGCCGGCCCAGTGACACCACGGGCACCCTGGCCGCGTGCAGCAGCCGGGCGAGCGCGGTGTCCCCCCAGGGCCCGACCAGCAGTACGCCGTCGACGTGGCCGCCGCACAGGTAGCGCACCAGGGGCGGCCGCCGGGAGCGCCTGGGCACCGTGAAGACGGCCAACTCCCGTTCCGTACCCGGCGGGGAGCGGCGCAGCCCGGCCAGCAGCCGTGCCGGGAAGGCGTCCGCGTGGTACTGCAGCGGATCGGCGAAGAC
>NZ_JBHVET010000843.1:0-3329 GCF_042802135.1 Kitasatospora sp. NPDC057512 | reverse complement strand
GCCTTCCGGCCGACGGCGTCCTCCCTCTCCACTCGAACGTCACTCGAACGTCGAACGGGCGGTTCCGGCCGAGAAGTTCGGGTGCGGAGAAAAGGAATGCGGAAAGGGCCCTCCCCCGTCACCGGGAGAGGGCCCTTTCCGTCCCGTCGATCGGACGTCCCCTCTGGCGTCCGATCGGGCATTCGGCCTCCGACCGAGCGGCCGGGCCGGAAGCCGAACCAGCCTCAGGCCGCGGCCGTGGCCGCTCCGCCCTGGGCGGCGACGACGGCCGGCTTGGCGTCCTCCTCGTACAGGTCCCCGGACGGGTTGTTGTACGCGGCGACGTCCAGGATCTTCTCCCGGGCGGCGACCACGATCGGCACGACGACCTGGCCGGCGACGTTGGTCGCGGTGCGCATCATGTCCAGGATCGGGTCGATGGCGAGCAGCAGGCCGACGCCCTCCAGCGGCAGGCCCAGGGTGGACAGGGTCAGCGTCAGCATGATGATCGCGCCGGTGAGGCCCGCGGTGGCGGCCGAGCCGACCACCGAGACGAAGGCGATCAGGATGTAGTCCTTGATGCCCAGCTCGATGTTGAAGACCTGGGCGACGAAGATCGCGGCGACGGCCGGGTAGATCGAGGCGCAGCCGTCCATCTTGGTGGTGGCGCCGAACGGCACGGAGAAGGACGCGTACTCGCTCGGGACGCCGAGGCGCTCGGTGACGCGGCGGGTGACCGGCAGGGTGCCGACCGAGGAGCGGGAGACGAAGGCCAGCTGGATGGCGGGCCAGGCGCCCTTGAAGAAGTGCAGCGGGTTGAGCCCGGCGGCGAAGCGCAGCACCAGCGAGTAGACGACGAACAGCACCAGCGCGCAGCCGAGGTAGATGTCCAGGGTCAGCGTGGCGAAGGGCTTGAGCAGGTCCCAGCCGTACTTGGCGACGGACTTGCCGATCAGGCCGAGGGTGCCGAGCGGGGAGAGCCGGATGACCCACCACAGGGCGGTCTGGGTCAGCTCCAGCACGGACTCGCTGAGCTTGAGAACCGGCTCGGCCTTGGCGCCGAGCTTGATGATCGCCGCGCCGACCACGACCGCCAGGAAAACGATCTGGAGCACGTTCACCTTGGCGAACGAGTCGACGATGTTGGTCGGGAAGATCCCGGTCAGGAAGTCGATCCAGGTGCCCTTGGAGTCGAGCGCCTTGAGGCCCTCGGTCTTCAGGTTGGTGCCCTCGCCCGGGTTGGTCAGCAGGCCCAGGCCGATGCCGATGCCGACCGAGATCAGCGAGGTGATCATGAACCAGAGCAGCGTGCGGGTGGCCAGGCGGGCCGCGTTGGTGACGTTGCGCAGGTTGGCGACGCTCACCACGATCGCGGTGAACACCAGCGGCGGGACGGCGACCTTGAGCAGCTGGACGAAGATCTTGCCGATCGTCTCCAGGGTGGTGGCCAGCCAGGAGATGTCGGCGGCGCGGGCCAGGTAGCCGAGGCCGACGCCGAGCACGAGGCCGGCGACGATCTGCACCCAGAAGGGCGTCTTGCGGATGCGGGCGAGCACGGACGGCGACGAGGTCGCCTCGGGCGCTGTGGACATGGGGGAGCGTCTCCGGGGGAGGGCGTTGCTGACGGTGAGGTGGGGGCGGAGCAGGCGGCACGGCGCGGGGCCGGACGGAAGGGGTCGGCCCCCGGTCAGGGGCGTGCCGCCGCGGTACAGCTCGGGGCGGTACAGCGCATGGCGCGGCAACGGCCCATGGCGCGACAACGGCGCGGACTGTCCACAGCACCGGCCAGAGCACACGGGCGGGCGGCGCCGGGCAGCGGGCCCGGGCCGTGCATCCGCAGTGCGTCTGAGGCTGTCATGGCCGATACGTTAGCAGCAAAGGTTTGAGATGTTCAAAGTACTTGTTTGAGGTCACGGAGAGTCCCTGCCCACCCGGACCCCGCCGTGAACCCGCGATCCGGACACGAACGAAGCTGACGCCCCATCAGGGCGGCTCGGCGGTCCGATTGACCGCTGAACGGTTATACGTATAACTTTGGCGGCGTCCCCGCCCCTGCCTGCCCACCCGGAGAGGACGCCGATGGGCTACCTCGCCCTGCTCCGTGCCCCGCACGTCACCCGCCTGCTGCTCGGCACCCTGCTCGGCCGCCTGCCCGCCGGCATGACCGCCCTCGTCATCGCCCTCGCGCTGCGCGACGCCGGAGTGGCGTACGGCCGGGTCGGACTGGCCACCTCCTGCTACGCGATCGCCGCCGCCGTCGGCGGGCCGGTGCTCGGCCGGATCGTCGACCGCACCGGACAGCCGCGCGTCCTGCTCGCCTCCGCCGTGGTGGCCGGCGGCGGGTACGCGCTGCTCGCCCTCGCCCCCGGCTCCGCGATCGGCGCGCCGGTCGGGGCCGCGATCGCCGGCCTCGCCATGCCCCCGCTGGAGCCCTGCCTGCGCTCGCTCTGGCCGGACGTGGTCGAGGAGAAGCAGCTCGACACCGCGTACGCCTTCGACTCCGCCTCCCAGCAGATCCTCTACGTGGCCGGCCCGCTGGCCGTCGCCGCCATCTCCGGACTGTTCAGCCCGGTCGCCGCGCTCTGGGTGGCCGCCGGACTCGGACTGGCCGGCGCGCTGATCGTGGCCACCACCGGGCCCGCCCGGTCCTGGCGCGCCCCGGCCCGGGAGCAGTCCGCCGGGCTGCTCGGACCGCTGCGCTCCCCCGGGCTGGTCCTGCTGCTGGTCGGACTGGCCGGAGCCGGCTGGGCCGTCGGCGCGCAGAACGTGCTGTTCATCGCCTACGCCGAACGGAACGTCGGCGCGCTGCCCGGCGGCGGGGGCACCCTGCTCGCCCTGGCGGCGCTCGGCGGCCTGCTCGGCGCACTCGCCTACGGCACCGTCACCTGGCGGCAGACCACGGCCACCCGCACCTGGATGATGGCCCTCGCGATGGCCGCCTCCTACCTGCCACTGATCGCCCTGCCCGGGCCGTACCCGATGGCCGCGCTGGCCTTCCTCTCCGGGATCATGCTGGCACCGCTGCTGGCGGCGGCGTTCGTGCTGGTCGCCGAACTCGCGCCGACCGGCACCGTCACCGAGGCCTTCGCCTGGCTGGTGACGCTGTTCGCCACCGGCAACTCGCTCGGCTACGCCGTCTCCGGCAAGCTCGCCGAGGACTCGCTGCGCCCGGTGGCACTGTGCGCGGCGGGCGGCATCGCGATCGGCGGGCTGCTGCTGTTCGGGGCCCGGCGCTGGTTCCACCCGGCGCCGGTCGCCCCCGCCGAGCAGCCCGTCCCGGTGGGCTGACCCACCCCCACGAACGACCGCGCCCGCCGGCCCCCAGGTGGTAGGCGTCCAGCGGCTCACCC
>NZ_JBHVET010000842.1:0-3335 GCF_042802135.1 Kitasatospora sp. NPDC057512 | reverse complement strand
GGGGCGGGAAGGTGCCGCTGGAGGCTCAGGGGGCGGCGGGGGCAACCACGTCCCAGAGCTGACGCGGGCTGTCGTCGCGGAGCGCCTTCACCACGTTGGCGCCGTTGCTCTGCGCCGCGATGACGTAGTCCTGGTCCGTGGCCTCGGCGATGACATACCTGTCGCCCGTCCGGTCGATCTGCCACTGCTGGGTCGGGATGTTGGGGTTGCACGCGACGAGCGGGATCGGCGTGCCGGGCTCCGCGAACGCCTGGAGGCACTTGTCGGGCTTCCCCTTGGACTCGATCAGGTAGCCGCCGGGGGTCGGGCGGAGGATCCAGTCCTGCCAGACCGTGCCGTTGGGCTGCCAGGTGATGGCGTCGGTCCCGTACTTGGCGGAGTCCAGGAAGCCGTTCACGGACTCGTTGTAGAAGCGCACTTCCTGGCCGGGGCCGCGCACTTCGCCCGCCGAGGCGGGCGAGGCCGAGGCCACCGCGCCGGTGACGGCCAGGACGGCGGTCGCGACGGCGGCCGCCTTCTTGATGCTGAACAAGGATTTCTCCTTCTGCGAGGGTGATTCCTCGAATTCCGTGACCGCCTACACGGCCACGGAGCCGAGGGAATCACCCGCACCGGACCCCCGCAACGGCAAGTAACCCGAGTGGAGTCAGCCCACGAACCGCATTGCTCCGTCTGCCGCAGCGCGGAGTTGCGCCCGGGCTCCCCCTCCCCCCGGCGCAGTCCCTCGGACCCACCGGGGAGATCCGCGCGCTGATCCTATTGGCACATGATCGGAAAAAGGCCTGATCTCATCCTCTGCGAACTCCCGGAACGGAAGCCGGTTTTCCGCCACCGGGGGCCGGGGTAGGGCCGAGACGTTCGCATCCCGACCGTTTCATCATCACGGCGGGCGCGAATCCTTGATGCTTTCTTGTCGGAAGGACAACCCTCATGCACAGGACCCTCCGCAACGCCCTCGCCACCGTCATCGTGACGGGTGCGCTCACCACCGCCGCCGCTCCCGCCGCCCTGGCCGCCGAGCAGGCGCCGTCGACGGCCGGGGTGCGGGCGGAGCTCCGCAACCCGAAGACGATCAAGGTGGCCGCCTACAACCAGGCCCGCGGCACCCTCATCAACGCCGGCAGCAAGACGGCCGCCAAGTCCCACCCGGCACACGGCACGAAGGACGTCCCCGTCTCCCACGGCACCAGCCTGCTGGCGGAGGCCCGCGACGAGTTCCGCGCCGCCGACAAGAAGCTGCCGGCGAGCCAGAAGAGGTCCGACATGTCGATCCCGCACTACAACGCCATCCACAACGCGGCCACCACCATGGGCATCGACACCTGGTGACACCGCCCCGCCGAGCCGAACCGCCCTGCTCTCCCCCGGATTTCGGAGGAGGGCCGGGCCGGCCTCAGCCCTTCGGGGGCCTGGGCTCCTCCCGGGGCTCGCTCAGGCTGCCGTCCGGGTGGACGTCGAAGACCGTGACCTTCTTGCGGCCGGTGATGGTGATCCGGTCCGGGCCGGACCAGTCGGCGCGCACGAAGTCGCCGCCCCGGGTGTTCCAGATCCCCATGCTCCAGTGGCGGGCCGACCAGCCGGTGCCGGCCACCAGCTCCACCCGGTAGATCGGGTCGATCGAGAAGGCGACGTTGGTCATGGTCAGCACCCGGTCCGGGCGCCCCGGGGAGGCCTCCCGGTCGATCCGCCCCTCGCCGCTCACGAGCGCCAGGAACGCGATCAGCGGCCCACCGAAGATCAGCGCCACCAGGGCGACGGAGCAGCCGATCTGCGACACCCAGGTCCGGAACTCCATCCCGATGAACAACGCGACGGCGGTCAGCACGACCGCCGTCCCGACCAGCAGGACCGGGTGGTTGAGCCAGTGCTCGACCACCACGAGCCCTCCCGACCGGGACTCGTACCGACCCACCGCGTAGGCCAGCAGCGCCAGAAGCGCCACCCCTCCGAGTCCCCACACGATCCTTTTGCGGCGTACCGCTGTCACCTTCGCCCCCCGGCGGTTCTTGACCGAACTTCGGCGCGGACCCTACTACAGGCCCGCTACCGCGACCGGGGCGTGGACGACGGGCTGCTCAACATCCCGTCCCCGCCCACGGTGTAGACCTGGATCTCCTTCTCCGAGGTCACCGTGATCCGGTCCGGGCCCGACCACTCGGCCCTGAGCAGGCGCTCGCCCGGCCCCCTGGCGCCGAGGGACCAGTGGCGGGCCGACCAGCCGATGCCGGTCAGCAGCTCCACCCGGCGGTCCGGCTCGAACGAGTCGGCGGCATCGGTGAAGACGAGCACCCGGTCCGGGTGGCCCGGGGCGGGCTCCCGCGCGGTCCGCACCCCGGAGTCCGCGGCGAGCGTCGACAGCGCGGCCGGTACTCCGAGCAGGACCAGCGCCACCAGGCCGCCGGCCAGGCCGACTTGCGACTCCGGCGTACGGAAGTCCAGCTCGACGATCACCGAGATCAGACCCAGCACCACCGCCGCCCCGACCAGCAGGACCGGGCGGTGGAACCAGAGTTCGAGCTCCACCAGCCCGCCCGAACGGGAGGCGTGCCGGCCCACCAGGTAGGCCGACAGCGCCACGAGCGCCACGCCCCTGAGCCCCCACGCGATCCGTTTGCGGCGCACCGCTGTCATCGTCGCCCCCCGGCGGTCCGTTAGCGAACTTCGGCGCGGACCCTACTACAGCCCGCTACCGCGACCGGGGCGTGGACGACGGGCCGCCCAGTGTCCCGTCCTCGCCCACGGTGAAGACCTCGATCTCCTTCTCCAAGGTCACCGTGATCCGGCCCGGACCGGACCATTCGGCCTTGACGAAGCCGTCCTCCTCCTCCCAGGTGCCGAGGCCCCAGTGGCGGGCCGACCAGCCGGTGCCGGTCAGCAGCTCCACCCGGTAGACCGGATCGATCGAGAAGGCGATGTCGGTGACGCTCAGCACGTGGTCGGAGCGGTTCGGGTCGGGCTTGCGGTCGACCAGCCGGCCGTCGCCACCGAAGACGTACGCCAGGCCACCGACCGCCGCCCCGATGACGAGGAGCGGCGACAGGACCGCCGCGCAGCCGATCTGCGCCCACCTGGTGCGGAACTCGACCTGGGCCAGCGCCGAGGCCATGGCCAGGGTGACGGCCGTGCCGAGCAACAGCACCGGGTGGTTCAGCCGGCGCTCGACCTCGACCAGCCCGCCCTGGCGGGAGGAGAAGTAGCCCGGCAGGTACACCAGGAAGGCCGCCAGCGCCGCGCCCCGGAGCCACCAGACGACCTGCCTGCGGCGCGTCATCGTCATTTGCTCCCCCCGGAGTTGCCCTTTGCCGGGACTTTACTACGGGGGTGCAGAGCGGCCC
>NZ_JBHVET010000841.1:0-3338 GCF_042802135.1 Kitasatospora sp. NPDC057512 | reverse complement strand
CAGGCGGAGACCGGCCGGGCGCTCGGCCGGCTGTCCGACATCGGCTGGGGCAACCGGCTGCGCGCCCTGCTCGCCGAGCAGGCGCCGGACGTGCCGGTGCCCGGCGAGGCGGTGGACGCCCTGGTCGCGGTGCTCGCCGACTGGGCCCGCGGTCCGGGCGGCTGGGCCGGGCCGGCGACGACGGAGGGAGCCCGGCTGGACCGGCCGGTCGGCGTGGTGACGATGGCCTCCTCGGCCAGGCCCCGACTGGTCGGCAGCCTGGGCGCGCGGATCGCCGAGATCGGGCGGCTGCCGCTGCTCGGCCGGATCGAGTACGCCGGCGGACTGCCCCCGCACGGCGCCCGCAGCAACAGCGCCCAGCGGCTGCACTCGCTGGCCGGCGCGCTGGTCCTGCCACCGGAGGTCGAGCAGGCGGTGGCGGCCGCCGGCGGGCCGGTGCTGCTGGTGGACGACCTCGTCGACTCGGGGTGGACGGTCACCGTGGCCGCCCGGCTGCTGCGCCGGGCGGGGGCGAGCGCGGTGCTGCCGCTGGTGCTGGCCGTGCAGGGCTGACCCGACGCCGGAAAACCGGCGAAGGAGCCCTCCTGTTCACTCGAATGGCCCAACAGAAAGGATCAAGCGAAGCGATTTCGATCACACCGGTCGAACGGCGCGAGAAAGGAGTGACCACCGTGCCAATGACGGCTCACCCTGCCCTCCGGGCGTTGTGGATCAAGGTTCGGAGGCGCCTCTACGGCGTTCTGGCGACCGTGGAACATATCCGGCAGACCATGGGCTATCGGATGGCGTTCATCATTTCATCGTTGCCGCTCCGCCCCCGATGCCCCGAGAATTGGGGGGTACCCGAAATCCGGTCCGCTGGACCCGCCCTTCGGCGTACCCAGGCACCCGCCTGCCCACGGGCCAGGAAGGAGGATCGTGATCAACGGTATCGGCCGAGGTCAGAATCCCTTCTCCGGGAGCCCGGAACCCAGACGGGTGCTGGACCTGGAGACCTGGACGGCCTCGGGGATCCCGTTGCTGCGCGACCCGCGCGAGTTCGTCGTGGAACTGCACCAGCGCCACCTGCCCCAGCCGGGCACCGTCGTGGTCGCCGTCCTGGACGCGCTCCACCACCTCGCCGCCTCGGCCTCGTTCACCCCCTGGCCGCACGACACCGACGGATGGCAGCACCGCAACGCGCTGCTGGCGAACCTGCGCCGGATCATCCCGCACGACCTGCGACTGCCCGAGCCGACCCGGACGGCCTTACTGCTGCGCTGCCGCGACGGCGCACCCGGCTGGACGGAGCAGGACGGCGCCTGGATGTGGGCGCTGCGGGACGCGTCCGTACTGCACGGACTGCGCTGCGGGGCGTACATCGGACTCACCCCGGCGGGCTGGCAGGTCCTCGGGGACGGGCGGGGCGGACGCAAGCCGCACGCGGGCTCCTGGGCCGAGGGGCCGGTGCACACCGTGACGGAACTGCCGCCGCGTTCGGCCCTGGAAGCCCCGCGCGGCCAGCGGACCCGCCTGCTGGCGGCCGATCAGGCCAAGCGCGGCGAGGACACGGCGCGCTCCCCGCGGTCCGAGCCCCCGTGGGCCGCGACGCGGGCCGCGGCGGCCGAACCGACCCGCCGCACCGGCACGCGCTGAGTCCGCGGCAGCCCTCGGCCGTCAGGCCGTCAACACCGGCCTTCGCCATCGGCCTTCGACACCGGCCGTTGGCACCGGCCGTCAGCCACCTTCCGGGGGCCGCGGGACGGACCTCGGGCCCGGCACCGTACGGCGGCGCCGGGCCCGGAGTGGACGGCTGCGGTCAGGACTTGACAGGGCGGCCCGGCGTGGCTCCGGTCGCGCCCTTGGCGACCGGGCCGGCGTCGCCACAGACCACCAGCAGCGCGGTCGCGCGGTCGAGAGCCTTGGCATACGCCTCGGCGGCCCGGGCGGACGGTCCGCCGTTGACCACCAGGACGACCACCTCGCGACGGACCGGACGGGTCAGCGCGGCGTCCGCGTAGAACACGTCCCCGCCCTCGGCGAGCTGCGCCCAGTAGCGCTCCTCACCGAAGGACAGCTCGTGCTGCTGCCAGGGGTGCGCCTCGCCGACCGTCAGCACCAGGATGTCGCCCGGGTTGCGGCCGGACTCCAGCAGCAGGTCGACCGCTTCGTCGGCGCGCTCAACCGCCTGTGCCGAGGTGGCGGCGATCCGCTGGACCTCCACCCGCGGTTCGGCGGAGGCCGGGCGGCGCGGTGCCGGCCCGGGCTTGGGGATCAGTTGCGGCGGGCCCGGACGGGCGGCGCGCGGCGGGGCCGGGCGCGGGGGCGCCGGACGGGGTCCGGGCACCGGAACCGGGGCGACGACGGTGGTGGGTGCGGTGGCGGGGGCTTGTGCGTCCGACTCGCGGGGGAAGGGAACGCCGGGGCCCGGGAGGCTCTCGTGAATCTCCGGCTCCTCGGGGAAGACAGGCATACCCGGATATCTATCAAATGCCGGTCGGACGCGCACGGGCACCCCACCCCTTGGGCACCGACCTCCTGTCGCCCCCTCCCGGGGCAATTCCAGACGGACCGTCAGAAACCGAGCGTCAACTGTTCGTCGGCGGACCCCTGACCGTCGCCCGCACCCTCCCGAACACGCTTGAGATGGCGCCACTTCGGCAGTCCGTCCATGTACGCCCAGGAGAGCCGGTGGTGCTCGGTGGGGCCGAACTCCTCCAGCGCGGCGCGGTGCACCGGGGACGGGTAGCCGGCATTGTCGGCGAAGCCGTACTCCGGGCACCCGTCGCCCAGTTCGGCCATCAGGCCGTCGCGGTGGACCTTGGCGAGCACCGATGCGGCGGAGACGCAGATGCAGGACTGGTCGCCCTTGATCACCGTGCGCACCCGCCAGGGTCCGCCGAGGTAGTCGTGCTTGCCGTCCAGGATCACCGCGTCGGGTTCGACCGGCAGCGCCTCCAGCGCGCGGACGGCGGCCAACCGCAGCGCCGCCGTCATGCCGAGCTCGTCGCACTCCTGCGGGGTGGCCTGCCCGAGCGCGTACGCGGTGACCCAGTCGGCGAGGACGGGTGCGAGCGCGCGGCGGCGCAGCTCGGTGAGCAGCTTGGAGTCGGTCAGCCCTTCCGGCGCCTTGCGCAGACCGGTGACGGCCGCGCCCACGGTGACCGGCCCGGCCCAGGCACCGCGCCCGACCTCGTCGAGACCGACGACGATCTTGGCGCCGGCCCGGCGGAGCGAGCGTTCGACGGAGTGCGTCGGGGGGACGATGGGCATGGCGTGATCCGTTCAGCGGGGGCAGCCTCCAGCCTAAGCCCGCTCACGACCGCCGAATCCGCCCCCCGGGAGAGACGGGTCCAGGG
>NZ_JBHVET010000840.1:0-3350 GCF_042802135.1 Kitasatospora sp. NPDC057512 | reverse complement strand
GCGACGGTCAGCGGCACGCTGACCGTCGCGCCGGTGACGGTGTACGGGACGGCCTTGGGCGCCGGGTCGGTGCCGTCCGGGCTCGCGACGGTGACGGCGGTGACGCCCGCCCCGGCCGGGAGGGCGTAGGAGAGCGTGCAGTTGGCGGGTGAGCTGCGGAACGCCGCCGGGGTGTCGCCGAAGTTGGTGAAGTTCACCAGGTGGACGACGGTGTCGGCGCCGAGCCGTCGGGCGTCCAGGAAGATCCGGCGGTCCCCGGCGAGGGTGACCGCCGGCGGGGCGGCCTGCTGGACGGCGGTGAGCAGCTGGTCCGCCGAGGCCTGGTCGGTCTTGGTGAGGTAGCTCAGCCCGGGCAGCGCCTTGACGTACCAACAGCTGCCGCTGCCGTAGGAGTTCCGTTTGCCGGCGGGAAGCGGGTCGGCCTTGCGCAGGCCGAGCACGTCGGAGAGCGCGAACTCGGCACGCTGGCCGCCGAGTTCGTCCAGCGCGGTGGGTGCCGGGCCGGTGATCACGATGGTTCCGCCGGCCGAGACGAAGCCGCGCAGCAGTGCCGCCTCGGTGTCCGAGACCGCCTGGAGGTTGGGCAGCAGCAGGACCTTGAACCGGGCCAGGTCGTCGGCGGTCAGGCCGGGGCTGGACACCGTGTCGAACGGGACGTGGGCGTAGACCAGCGCCTTGACGGTTCCCCGGAACTCGCCGAGCCAGGGGAGCGAGGCACAGCTCATCTGCGGGTCGTCACCGCCCCACCAGTCGGCGATCCCGGCCGGGGCCTTGGCGTTGACGTACATCCCGTTGCCCTCACCCGGGGCCACGTAGTCCCGGGACGGCGCCGAGTGGTAGACGCCGACCTGTGCGATGGAGGCCGGGTCGTAGAGCTTCGCCTGGTTGGTGCGCACGAAGCGGTACATCCGGGTGCGCATCGCGGCGTCCACGGTGTCGTTCTTGAACGGGGTCTTCACCTCGTACGGGTTGCAGCCGGCCGCGATCAGCTGGGACATCACCAGCGAGGCGTCGTCGGCCTGCCAGCCGTAGGAGAACGCCCAGGCCGGCTTGGTGCCGCTGGCGGCGCGGGCGTACTTGTACATGGAGATCAGGCAGACCCAGTCGGAGGCGGTGGCGTGCCGCATGCCGTCGTAGTTGCCGAGGATGTCCACCTCCCAGACCTGGCTGACGGCGCCGGGGGCCTGGCGCAGGTAGCCGCCGTCCAGGCCGATCGAGGTGGCGTAGCGGTAGTCCATCGACACGGTCTCGACGAAGGTCACCAGGTCGGGGTTGACCGAGCGGCCCGCGTCGGCGATGTCCAGCTGGAACCGGAGCAGGTTGCGGTGGCGCCACTCGACGTAGCGGCGGAAGACCGGGTCGGCGAAGTTCGCGGCCGTGGGCAGGGCGAGGCCGGTGTCGGCCTTGAACGCGGCGGCGCCCCAGGTGGAGGCGTCGCACCAGGACTGCACGCCGTCGAAGTAGATCGGGACGTCCGGCCAGATGCCGTCCACACCGGTCGCGGCCACGCCCTTGATCCGCTTGAGGTAGTAGTCCCGCCAGGGCGAGTTGGGGCTGAGCCAGACGCTCTCGTCGCCCGGGTCGACCCAGACCACCACGCTGCCGTAGAACACGTTGGGCTTGCCGGCGAGGTCGCGCTGGACCCAGTTCTTGCCCTGGTCGTTCTTGTAGAAGGAGCGGCCCTTCTCGCCGCCGGGGGAGATCAGCTCCAGCGACGGGTAGTACATGACGACCTTGAGGCCGGCGGCGTGGGCCAGGCCGGTGAACTGCTTCACCTCGGCCATGTGCGCGGCGAACTGGGCGTCGGTGAGCCAGTCGGAGAGCAGGGTGTCCAGCTCGATGACGCTGACCTCCTGCGCCTTGAGGGCGTCCACGGCGCTCTGCATGTCGGCGGGCTCGTTGAAGGTGCCGTCGGCGATGCGGGCGTAGCGGGCCCAGTCCGGCCAGGTCTGCGCGGCGGTCCCGGGGGCGGCGGCCAGGTGGGACGTGGGCCACTGGCCCTGGTACTCCGAGTTTCCGTACTCCTTGGCCGCGGCCGGTGCGGACGGCGGCTCGGAGGCCCAGGCGGCGCCGCCGGGCAGCAGCCGGACGGTGGCCAGCGCGCCGCCGGCGCCGAGGCCGGCCCGGAGCAGTCTGCGGCGGCCGAGGCGGGATCCCCCCGGGCGTTCCGGGGTCGTGTGCTGTTCGGTTCCTTCGTGCTGCTCTGGCATGGTG
Organism: Kitasatospora sp. NPDC057512; assembly: GCF_042802135.1. Classification (NCBI taxonomy): domain Bacteria; kingdom Bacillati; phylum Actinomycetota; class Actinomycetes; order Kitasatosporales; family Streptomycetaceae; genus Kitasatospora; species Kitasatospora sp. NPDC057512. Next base: position 1,136 of record NZ_JBHVET010000840.1, on the reverse strand, counting down.
GTCCCCCCAGCGTGAGCGGGCCGGCGCGGGTCGGCGCGGCCCGGGAACGGTCGTGAGCACTGCGCGTGGTGAGCACGGTGGATCGTGGGCACTGCGAGTGGTCGGCGCGGTGGATCGTGGGCACGGTGGGTCGTGACGTACGGCGATCGGTGCGGAGACGGCGCGTCGTGGTTGCCGACGGCGGTCTCGGGGCCGACCCTAGACCGTGCGCCGCCCCGGTCGTCCGGTCGCGGTCCACGGCTACGCCAGACGTCTGACCGCCGGTTCCCTCAGTGTGCGGACCGTTGTCGGGGTGAGGTCCGGGGGAGTTCGGGGTAGGGGTGCTCGCAGGGCGCCGTCGATGATCATAAATTCTCTACAGTGCTGTAGATTCGCGGCACGGGCGGTGGCAGAACGAGGAGGACGCGATGAGCGTTTCGCTGGCCAAGGGACAGAAGATCAGCCTGGAGAAGCCGGGTGGTGGACAACTGAGCCTGGTCCGGATGGGCCTCGGCTGGAAGGCGGCGGAGCGCAAGGGCTTCTTCGCCAAGCTGCTCGCCGCCGGCCGGGAGATCGACCTGGACGCCTCGGCGGTGCTGTTCGCCCAGGGGCGCCCGGTGGACGTGGTGTTCTTCCAGCACCTCAACAGCAACGACGGCTCGGTCCGGCACAGCGGGGACAACCTGGTCGGCGGCGCGGGCGACGCGACCGACGACGAGTCGATCACGGTCGACCTGACCGCCGTCGCCGCCGAGGTCGACCAGATCGTCTTCACCGTCAACTCCTTCACCGGGCAGACCTTCCAGGAGGTCGAGGCGGCCTTCTGCCGGCTGGTGGACGAGACCACCGGCGTCGAGCTGGCCCGCTACACGCTCACCGCCGGCGGCCCGTACACCGCCCAGGTCATGGCCAAGGTGCAGCGCACGGCGACGGGTTGGCAGATGACCGCGATCGGCCAGCCGGCCAGCGGGCGGACCTTCCAGGACCTGATGCCGGAGCTGGTCAAGCACCTCTGACCCGCTGCGGCGGGTTATCGGCGCCGGTCGCCGTCCCGGTCATCGAGGACGGGACGCCGGTCGTCGCCCGGCGCTTCCGGGTGGTCGGGCCGGGCGGTGGCGTGCGGGCGTGAGGCAGTGACCGGCGGCGATGGCTGAAGG
>NZ_JBHVET010000839.1:0-3354 GCF_042802135.1 Kitasatospora sp. NPDC057512 | reverse complement strand
GGTCGGCCTCCGGCGTGCGCACGGGATCAGAACTCGGTCGGCGTCCAGGCCCGCAGCGGGGTGCGCAGCAGCAGGTCGGCGGCGGCGGCCGCGCCCGGGCGCAGTTCGGTGAGCAGGGCGGCCGCGGCCAGCCTCGACGCCGTCTCCGCGCCCAGGTAGAGCGAGCCCAACTCCGAGGCGCCGAGCGCGAGATCGGCGTCGTCCGTGGTCCGGGTGCAGCGGCCGGTGCCGTCCTCGGCCGCCTCCAGCGCCCAACGGCCGGAGGCGTAGCCGAGCTTGTCGTCGACCTCCAGCACCACCCGGCCGGGGGCGCCGTAGCTCCGGGCGCCGAACGCGGCCTCGACGTCCAGCACCCGCAGCCACACAAGGTCCCCGTTGTCCTCGTGCGGGGTCGCCGCACGCGGGTCCTGGAGCAGCAGCGGCAGCGGGTCGTCCGGGGCGAGCTTGGGCACCTCGACCCGGGACACCCAGTCGACCGACAGCACCAGGCGCCACAGTTCGACGGCGGTGGGCAGGTCGAGGGCGATGAACTCGCTCACGGTGAGCTTGCAGTCGGGGTAGGCGCCGTCCCACTTGTTGGCGATCCGGTAGAGCACCAGGCCGGTGACCTCGCCGGCGGCGTCCCGGTGGACGGCGGCGAAGGGCTCCTTGAACTCGTCGCCCGGCGCCCGCACCTCACCGGTGGTGCGCTGCCACCAGAGCGTGTCGCGGTCGATCGCCCCCGGCTGGGTGCGCCGCCAGCGCTCGTGCAGGTCGGCTCCCACCTCGCGCAGCTCCGCCATGGTCACGAAGTCGGTCCGGCCGCCGGGGACGCCCGGCAGGCCCTCGCGCAGACCGCGGGTGCGGCGCAGCTCGATGTTCCAGCCGCCGCCCTGGGTGGCCGGGCCGAAGCCGAAGCGGCCGTAGATGTTGTACTCGGCGGCGGCCAGGATCGCGACCGCGTTGCCGCGCTCCGCGGCGGCCGCGAGGTCCCGGCGCATCATCGCGCTGAGCAGGCCGCGGCGGCGGTGGGTGGCGCTGACCGTGACGTTGGTGATGGCGTCGGCCGGCACGACGGCCCCGCCCGGGACGGTCAGTTCGGTGTCGAAGCTGCGGAAGGTGGCGATCTGGCGCTCGCCGTCGAAGCCGGCCAGCATCCGGCCGGGCTCCCAGTAGCGGCGGCGCAGGTCCTCCGCGACGGCCACGTCGGGGCGCAGGAAGCCGAAGTTGAGCGCCCGGTTCCACTCCGCGACCTCGTCCACCGAGACGGCCCGGACCTGGAGCCCGCTCACGGTGTCGACGGCCGCGTGATCGTTGCTGTTGCCCATGAGGCCACCGTACGGCGGCCCTTCGGGGGCGGCATCCGATTTATTCCGTGCCCGACCCGGTGTGCTCGCCCGGCACCACCACCCAGTGGTTGGTCCGCAGGACGCGGTCCGCGAAGTCCAGGTCCCGCTCGCCGAGCAGCCGGAAGCCGAGCGCCCGGCAGATCCCGTTGGACGGCCCGTTGGCCGTCCCCGGATTGGCGTGCACGTCGCCCCAGCGGCCGTCCTCGGCGGCGGCGTCCAGCACCAGGCGGACGGCCGCCTTGGCGAGGCCGCGGCCCTGGTACTCGGGCAGCACCATCCAGCCGATCTCGGAGACCGGCACGCCGTCCTCCTGGTCCGACCAGAGCGTGACGACGCCCGCGGCCTCGTCGTCCCCGGCGCCGTCCGGCACGATCACCCTGATCCAGGCGCTGTCCGCGGCCACCTCGGCCAGGTCCTTGCGCAGCCGCGCCTCCACCTTCTCCCGGGGCAGCGGCCCGCCCAGCTCGGCCATCATCACCGGGTCGCACCGCATCCGGACGTACGCCCCGACGTCCCCCGCCCGAACATCCCGCAGTCGCATGACGCCTCCTCAGTGCCGGTCCGGCGGTCACGCTAGCGCCGCCCACCGACAGTGGCGTCCCGGTGGCCCGACCTGGCATCCTCGTGCCGGTTCAGGCACAAACGATCCGTTTTCGGGGGGAACGATGGAGGACCAGTACGTCCGCAGGCTGAAGGACTACGAGGGCTGGTCGCTGGCGGCGAAGCTGGTCGGCGGGCTGACCGTCGCCGGCTGGCTCTGGGCGCTGTGGCTGGTCTTCCTCCCGGCCGCGGGGATCTGCGGCACGCCGGCCTTCTACGAGCCGACCGGCTTCCACATGGCGGAGTCCTGCGACTCCGAGATGATCGGCCGGATCGGCGGCGCGCTCGCCGTCTTCCTCGTGTCGCTCCCGTTCGCCGCCGCCTGGGGCTGGACCGTCGTGCGGCTGCGCGACAGCCGCCAGGCCCTGGCCGACCTGGCCGACCGGTAGCCCGCTGGAGCGGCGGCCTTCGTGGCGGTTCTCGCGGCGGTTCTCGCAGCGGTCCTCGTGTCGGTCCTCGTGGCGTCCACCACGGGCGGCGCTCGCGGGAGTTGACTGGTCGGCGATCCCCGCGCTCCGAGGAGGCCGCCACCGCCATGGCCAAGTACGTGATCACTCCGGAGGTGGCCCTCCACCTGGTCCGGGACGGGGCCGCGGCCCCCGCCGGGCACCAGCTGCTGGCCCCGACCCTGCTCCGCTCGCAACTGCTGTCGCTCCTCTACCGGGCGGTCCGGCGGGGCGAGTTGGCCGAGCGGGACGCCGACCGCGCGCTCGACGCGGTACGGGCGCTGCGGATCCGGCTGCTGGGCGACCGCGTCCTGCAGGCCACCGCCTGGCGGATCGCCGAGCGGCTCGGTCTCCCGGACACCCTGGACGCCGAGTACCTCGCGCTGACCCGGCTCCAGGCGGACGCCCTGGTCACGCTCGACCCCGCCCTCGCGGCCGCCGCCGAGGGGGTGGTGCCGACCGCCCCCGTCGAGGTGCTGACCGGCGCTCGCCGGCCCGGGGGTCAGGGGCGGGCGTAGAAGTTCGGGGTGCCCATGATCCAGAGGCTGGCCTGCTTGACCGGCATGCCGGCCCGCGGGGCCTCGATCATCTGGTCGTCGCCGATGTAGAGCCCGACGTGGTAGATGTCGGCGGCGCGCCCGGTGTCGGTCCAGAAGACCAGGTCGCCCGGGCGCAGCTGGCGGTAGCCGATCGGAGTGCTCTGAGCGTACTGGTCGGCGGCGAAGTGGTTGAGCTGCCGGCCGCCCTCGCGCCAGGCCATCATCGTCAGCCCGGAGCAGTCGTAGCCGCCCGGGCCCTCGCCGCCCCAGACGTAGGGCAGGCCGATCTTGGACTTGGCGAAGGCGATGGCGGCGGCCGCGCCCTCGGCGGACCACGGACGGGCGGGGGGCGGCGGGGCCTGAGCCCTGGCGGCGGCCGCCGCCGCTGCCGCCGCCTCTGCCGCCGCGGGCGCCCCCCCGGCCCCGGGGGCCGGGCGGTGG
>NZ_JBHVET010000838.1:0-3357 GCF_042802135.1 Kitasatospora sp. NPDC057512 | reverse complement strand
CGGCCAGGCTGTCCACCACCGGGACGCCGACCGGCTCCAGCTTCTCCCGGGTGTGCGAACCGCCGGTGTAGAGCACCGCGTGGGCGCCCGCGCCCAGCGCCGCCAGGGCGTCGTCCGCGGCGTCGCCGATCAGCACCGTACGGGCCGGGTCCACCCGCTCGCCGAGCGCGGCCAGGTGCCGGGTCAGCTGCTCCACCTTCTGGCCGCCGGACGGGCCGCTGCGGCCGTCCACCCGCAGGAAACCGCTGCTCAGGCCGAAGGTGTCGACCAGCGGCACCAGCTTGTCGTGCTCGTACATCGACAGCAGCGACTGGCTGTTCCCGGCCTCCCGCCAGCCGTCCAGCAGCTCGCGCACGCCCTCGGTCAGCCCGCAGGAGGCGCTGAGCTCCCGGTAGCGGTCGTGGAAGGCGTCGTCGAGCCGCAGCCACTCCTCGGCGGAGGGCGTCCGGCCGAGCAGGCGCCGGTAGAAGCGGGGGATCGGGATCTCGTACTGCTCGCGGTACTCCTGGAGCGTCATCGGTCCGATGCCGATGGTCGCGAACGCGGCGTTGCTCGCCCCGAGCACGGCCTCCATGTCGTGGAAGAGCGTGCCGTTCCAGTCCCAAACGATGTGAGTGCGCACGGGGTGAAACGGTAACCCGGCCGGGTGACACGCCGGTAGGGCGGAACTCACCCGAGCAGGGAGGGGATCTCCTGGGTCGCGAACCAGAGCAGGTCGTGGTCCTCGGCGCCGTCCACGGTGAACTGGGCGTCCTGGTCGCCGGCGTCGGCCGCGGCCACCGCCGCCACCGCCGCCGCGACGTCCGTGACCACCTCGGCGTCGGACACGTCGGCGTGCACCGCGGCCGCCTTGGCCAGCCGCACCGGACCGGCCAGCACCACCCGGCCGAGCGAGGCCTGGTCCTGGTACTCGTCGCCGGGGAACGGCCGCACCGACCCGTCCGCCACGTCCAGCGCCACCACCACCCGGCGGCGCGGGGCCCCCGGGTCGGCGGCCAGCAGCCGCAGCGAGGACTGCGCGGCCCGGTTCAGCGCCGCGTACTCCAGCTCCTCCAGGTCGTCGCTGACGTACCACTCGCGCAGCGCGGGCGTCACCGCGTACGCGGCGGACTGGTCCAGGGCGCCGCCCTCGTGCGCCGCCGCCAGGCCGGTCAGGGTGGTGGGCACGTACACGCGCATCGGGGGCACTCTCCGGTTCGTCCAGCGGGGTTCGTCCAGCAGCACAGTCTCCAGCGCCCCAAGAATAAGCGCCGCCGGGCCGCCCGTGATCACCCCCGGTCCGGGGGCGGGCGCCCGCGGCCGGACCCGTACGGTGCCCGCGCCGGGCCCGCGCTAGGCCCGGAGCGCCTCCCGGCTGGTGCGCAGGGCGCTCTCCAGGACGGCGCCGCGGCGGGCCGGGTCCATCATGTTCGGGCCCATCACCGCGAGGTCCGCCAGGGTCGGCGCGAGCAGCCGCACCCGGACGCCCTCGGCCCGCAGCAGGGCGGCCTCGCGCAGCAGCTGCCGGGTGACGGCGTGGCGGTAGCGGCTCACCAGCTGGGCGAGCACGCTGCGCGGACGGTCCCGGGCGCGCCACTCGCGCAGGGCGGCCAGGGTGTCGCGGCCGTTCCCGAGCCGGCCCTCCCGGCCCTCCCGCCGCTCCCGGCCCCGCCGCCCGGCCCGGCCCGGCCTCGGGTCCAGCCGCAGGGCCATCGGGGCGAGCACGTACACCTCGTCCAGCCCGCGGCCGAGCATCAGGTCGGCGTTGGTGGCGGACCAGCAGCCGCCGTCCACGTACGCCGAGCCGTCCAGCCGCACCGGCGCGAACCAGCCGGGGATCGCGCAGGAGGCCATCACCGCGTCGGGCACCGGGACGGCCGGGGCGTCCGGGTCGCCGAAGACCACCCGGCGGCCGCTGCGGTAGTCCACGGCCACCACCCGCAGCGGCGATCCCCCGCCGCCGTCACCGGGCTCCGGCCCGCCGCCGTCGCCGGGCGGCCCGCCCGGGCCGAGCAGGCCGCGCACCAGCTCGCCGACCGGCGCCAGCGAGCCGCGGCCGTGCGGCGCGATCGCCGAGACCATGGTCAGCAGCGGGTACTCGCGCGGGTGCCGGACGGCGTCCCGCAGCAGGCCGGGCGAGCCGATCCCGGCCCGGGGGCGGGGCGGCAGCGCGCCGCCGACGGCGGTGTCGTAGTCGAAGGCCACCCCGGCCAGCGGCCCCTCGGTGATCGGCAGGCCGCGCTGGTGGTCGCGCAGCTGCTCGGGGCGGACGCCGCCGGCCAGCATCGCGGCGAGGATCGCGCCCGCCGAGGTGCCCAGCAGGACGTCGGCCCCGCCCGGCTGCCGCCCGGTGGCCTCCTCGACGGCGCACAGCGCGCCGACCGTCCAGGCCGCGCCGAGCATCCCGCCGCCGCCCAGCACCACGCCGTACCGCGGAACGCCTTCGCCGGCGGGCGGGGCGGTGCCCGCGGCCGCCGGGGCCGCCACCCGTGTCGTCATACCGGCCGTCCCTCGTCGTGGGAGCCCGGCGGTCCGCTCCCGGTCAGGCTCCGATGGTGCGCGCCGCGCCCGTACGGCGCAATGCGGCGGCCGGGCGCCGCCACCCGGTCCGCCCAGCCGGAGCGTCCCCTTTCGGACCGTACGGCCCGTTCCCGCACGTCAACCGGGCGCCGCCGGACAGCCCCTCCGGCCCGTCGCCGCACTGGCCGGTTCCCCCGGATAGGTGAATTCGGCGGCCCGTCCCCGCCGCCCCGGAAACCCGTTGCCGCCCCGCGCGGGACGCCCCCAGCCTGGCCCCGTCCGTACCCGCACCACCCAGCCGAGGAGCCACCCCGTGACCGTCCGGTACAGCGCCCACCCCACCGCCCGCCCGTACCGCCGTCCGCGTGACACCGGCGGCTGCGACCCGGCCGGCCGCCGCCCGCGCCACCCGCGCGCCGCCTGCACCGGCGCCCCCGGGCCGGACTCCGCTCCGGGCTCCGGCCCGGCCTCCGGGGCACTGGCCGCCCGGTTCGCCCGCCGGCTGGTCGAGGTGCTCACCGGCGCACGGCCCTCCGGCCAGCTGATGCGGCACACCAGCCTGGACGGCTACGGGCAGCTCGCCTCACTGGTCCGGGCCGGCGCGCTGCGCCGCGGCGGCCCGGCCGACCGGCCCCGGCTCGGCCCGGTGCACGACCGCTCGCCCTCGCCGGACGCGGTCGAGGCCTGCGTGCGGGTCGACCTCGGCCGGCGCCACCACATGGTGGCCTTCCGGCTGGAGCAGCGCGGCCCGGCCGGGCAGTGGCAGTGCACCGCCGTGGAGGCCCGGTGAGCGCCCCGCCGCGCGCCCGCCGGTACGGACACACAGCCCGGCGGTGCGGAACGGCGCAGGGCGCCGTC
>NZ_JBHVET010000837.1:0-3372 GCF_042802135.1 Kitasatospora sp. NPDC057512 | reverse complement strand
CCGGGGGCCCGTGCGGGAGGGGACGGTGCGCGGGCGGTCGGGCTCGGCGGGCGGGTCCGGGGCGCGCCGCCGCCCCAGCCGGTGGCGGTGGCCCTGGCCGTCGACGCCGGGGACTTCGCCGGGCTGGCGCGGTACGGGCTGTTCGGCGGGCTCGGGCACCAGGCCTACCTGCGGCGGGCGGAGGAGCAGCTCACAGCCCTGCACCGGCAGGGGCTGGAGGTGCACCTGCGGGTCCTGGAGGCGGGCGACTTCGAGGACTACTGCGAGGCGCTCGGCCTCGATCCCCGGATGCCCGCCGCCCGGGTCGCCTACGCGGGCGATCCCGAGCTGGCGGGGGAGCCGTTCGTCTACGCGGGGGAGCGGCTGGCCGAGCTGCTCCCGGTGCTGCTGGACGACCACCGGGCGCGGGTGCGGATGTCCGTGGCCTGCGCGGCCCTGCTGGACGCCGTCGGTGACGACCCCGGCGGGCAGTTCCGGATGGCGGCCGTGATGCGGTACGTGACGTCCGTCTACCTGTCCCTCGCCGAGGGCGCGGGGGAGGGGTGCCACCTGCTGACGCTGCGCTGCCACGGTCCGGAGGACGGCGAGGAGCTCACCTCGGCGGTGGACGTCTGCGTGGAGGAGGGCCGGCTGTATCCGGCGGGGCGGGACGCCGAGGCGTTCTGCGTCACGCTCGCGGCGGGTGTCGCCCTGGGCGGGGAGGGGGCGTTGCTGCTGCACGGCGACCCGTCGGCGGGCGTCCGGGCCGCCGGTCGGTCCGACGGCCGGTCGGGCCCGGCCAGGGGTCCGGCCTCCCCGGCCGACGACGCCGGGCTCCGGCCGCCGGTGCTCGGCTGGGCGTTGACCGGCGGGCGGCTGCGGCCGATGACGGCGCACGAGGTGTTCGACGAGCTGGCCGACGACGCCGCGCGCGGGCTGCCGTTCCCGCCCGGGGTGGAGCCTCGGCCCGGGTTCCCGCTGCCCGGCTTCCGGGGCGCCGGGGAAGGGGGTGGGCCGCTGGGGTGATCCGGGCGTTCGCCGCCTCCGCGTTCACCGCGTTCGCCGCCTCCGCGTCCACCATGCGGCGCTGGGGACTGTTCATCGACCGCCTGTTCGGGGAAGATTCGGAGAAGATCAACAGCAGGAGCGTGCGGTGCCCCACGCCGCCGCTCCGGCCGCTCCGTACCGCGCCCTGCAGGTCCTCCCCGCGCACCGCCGGTCCGGCGAAGCCCGACAGCGAGAGGGGGACGGATGAGCGAGCGGAGCGAGCTCGGTGCCAGGGGGTGTGCGGGGGCGAGCACCCCCGCCGAGCGCCGCGGGGCGAGAGCATGAGCCCGATCGAGTACAGCGCGGAGATCGCCGAACTGCTCGGGAAGGTGCGGCGGCGTCCCACCGCGGGCTGGCCGTGGCGGCCGGGTGAGCAGGTGCCGGAGGGGCTGCCGGTCAAGCAGTCCTGGGGGTGGCTGTTCGCACCGGACGGGCGGGTGCTGACACTGGTGAACCCCCGGGACGGGATCTGCTCGCTGCCCGGCGGGTCGCTGGAGCCCGAGGACGGCGGGGATCCGGCGGCCGCCCTGGCCCGGGAGGCGGCCGAGGAGGCACAGGCCGTGATCGGCCGGCCGTACTACCTCGGCTACCTCTACGACCGGGTCGGTTCGGCGAACGGCGGGCACGAGTGCGCGCGGGTCCGGATGGCGGCGGCGCTGCGGGCGGTCGGTCCGAGCGCGGCCGACCCGGCCTCGGGGCGGCACTACCGGCGACTGCTGGTCGCGCCGGGCCTCGCCGTCGAGCTGCTCGGCTGGGGCGCGCCCGGGCTGCGTCAGGCCCGGGCGGCGGTCGCCACCGCCGCGCGCTGGCTCGGCGTGCCCGCGGCCGCGAACGAGGCGATCGAGGAGCTGCCGGTCGAGGGCTGCACGGTCTCCCCGGGCGCCGTCTACCCGGGTGCCGTGCACCTCGGTGGTGGCCGCCCCGGCGCGCACGGCTGACCGCGCGCATCGCCGTACTCCTGTGCGACCTCCCGGCAGGCCGCTCTGCCGGGCTGCCCTGTCGCGCTGCCCTGGCAGGTTGTCCCGCCGCGCTGTCCTGCCGCAGTGTCCCGCCGCGCTGCCATGACGCGCGGCACACACAGCACGCGCGGCCATGGCGGACGTTGACCGTCAGCCGCACCGCTCCGATCGGCCGCACCGGTGAATTCCGACGGTGCCGCAGATGCCCCGGTCTGCCCGCCTTCTGACGTGCCTTGAGGTGTTCCATCAGCCCCCCCTGTGCCCGTCGGCGCCCGCTTCGAATCTGACTCGACGGAAACCGGGCGGCGGCCCCCCCGCTTACCGTGCACAGAACTTCCGCAAGTTGCCGGTCTACGCGCGCTGCGCTACGCGCGTCACCGCGTACCCCTGCTGACCTGCGCGAAATCCCGGATTGTCGGCGGCAATTCATCTCCGAGCTGTCAGACGTCCCGTCAATATCCTTGGCATGACCGCTTCCGGGTTTGGCTACCGCCTGGTATCACTTCTGTGACCCTCGCCACGCCACCCCACTGGAGATGCGATGATCCGCCCTGCCCGTGCCCTGTCCATCGCCGCCGTAGCGGCAGGCCTCACCATGACGACGCTCTTCGCCGCGTCGTCCGCGAACGCCGCCGGTGTCAACTACGTGGCCCTCGGCGACTCGTACTCCTCCGGCGTCGGTGCCGGCAGCTACCTGAGCGACAGCGGCAGCTGCAAGCGCAGCACCAACGCGTACGCGTACCTCTGGAAGAACGCGCACTCGCCGTCCTCCTTCAAGTTCGTGGCCTGTTCGGGCGCCAAGACCGGTGACATCCTCAACAGCCAGATCTCCGCCCTGGACGCCAGCACCTCGCTGGTCAGCATCTCGGTCGGCGGCAACGACGCCGGCTTCGCCGACACCATGCAGACCTGTGTCCTCGGTTCGGACACCGACTGCATCAACGCCGTCAACACGGCCAAGAGCTACGCCACCAGCACCCTGCCCGGCCAGCTGGACAAGGTGTACTCGGCGATCAAGGCCAAGTCCCCGAACGCCCACGTCGTGGTGATGGGCTACCCGCACATCTACAAGGTCGGCGGCAGCTGCATCTTCGGCATCGGTGACACCAAGCGCGCCGCCATCAACGGTGCGGCCGACACCCTGGACGGCGTCCTCGCCAAGCGCGCCGCCAACGCCGGCTTCGCCTTCGGTGACGTCCGCAGCATCTTCAACGAGCACGAGATCTGCGGCTCGCTGACCACCTGGCTGAACAGCACCACCCTGCCGGTCGACGAGAGCTACCACCCGAAGGCGGCCGGCCAGTCCGGTGGCTACCTGCCGGTGTTCTCGGCGCTCTGAGGAGTCCCGTAACGGACCGCCTCGTCGCGGGACGTGCCGGTGCCGCCG
>NZ_JBHVET010000836.1:0-3381 GCF_042802135.1 Kitasatospora sp. NPDC057512 | reverse complement strand
GGTCGTGCGCCTTGGCCCCTGTACCGGGGGCCGGGCCGGCGCCGGCCCGGAATTCGCTCGCCCGGCGCGGCCCGCTCCGGCGAGGATGCCCGGACGAGGATGTGCTGCCCGCCCGTCCGTAGGAGAGGAGTCCGCCGATGCCCGCCGTTCCCGCTGCCTTCGGCCTTCCGTCCGTCCCCGGCACGGTGCTGCTCTCGGGCATCGTCGGCTCCACCGCGTACGGCTTCGCCCACGCCGGCTCCGACCTCGACCGCCTCGGCCTGTTCGCCACCCCCACCGAGGAGTTGCACGGCCTGCACCGCCCGGCCGAGTCCCGGGTCACCACCGCGCCCGACCTCACCCTGCACGAGGCCGCCAAGTGGTGCCGGCTGGCACTGAGCTGCAACCCGACCGCCTCCGAGCTGGTCTGGCTGCCGGACGGGCTCTACGAGGTCCGCACCCCGCTCGGTGACGAACTGGTCGGTCTGCGCACGGCCTTCCTCAGCGCACCGGCCGTACGGAAGGCCTACCTCGGCTACGCGGACCAGCAGTTCCGCAAGCTGCTGACCCGCGACACCACCGACCCGGCCACCCGCCGACGGGCCGCCAAGCACGCCCGGCACCTGGTCCGGCTGGTCGAGCAGGCCGTCCGCCTGCACGAGACCGGCCACCAGCTGATCCGGCTGCCCGACCCCGAACGCATCCGCGAACTCGGCGAACGCATCGCCGACCGCCCCACCCTCGCGGAGGACCTGCTGGCCGACGCCGCCGACCGCCTGGCCGGCCCCGGCGTGCTGCCCGCCGCGCCCGACCCGCGCCCCGTCGAGGCCTGGCTCCGCCGGGTCCGCGCCGCCCACTACACGCCGCCTCAAGAGCCGCTCCACAACCCCGGCACGCCCGCGCAATCCACTGGCGGAGCCCTGGGCCCCACCGGGTAGGATCGCCGTGGTCCTCCCACCCGGAACCCCGGGTGCGCCAGGGCCGCGGGGCGCTAGCTCAATTGGCAGAGCTGCGGACTTTTAATCCGTAGGTTCAGGGTTCGAGCCCCTGGCGCCCCACCGCACCGAGGCCGGATCGGGATGATCTCCGATCCGGCCTCCGCCGTTCCCGGGCGCGGGCGTTGCGCCGTCCGGAGCCGCGTGCCGCCACGGGCCGCGGCCTGTCCCGGCAGCAGCCGCCCGGGCCCGCCCCGCGTGCTCAACTCCGTTGCGTGCAGGGGCGTTGGGACGTCCATGTCCGGGGGTGGGCCGATCCGCTGCGATCCGCCGCGGTCCGTGGCCGGTTCGGGCCCGCGGCCGGTGCCGACCGAGCGGCGCCGCCACCTGCCGTGCCGGTGGCCGGAATTCGGTGTGGGCGCGGATCGGCGCAGTGGCATGGGTCACATCGGAATCGGGTGGTTTCGACTGTTCTGCGGTGGTGTTGCCCGTCGGTCGGCGGGGTTGTCCGAGGGCCGAGGGTCGGTGATCGTGTCGGGCCTAAATATGATCGGAAGCCACGATCGTCGGTTAGTGGTGACGGTCGTATGTGCAACCTGGGAACGGTTCGGGCCGTCTCTCTGTGTGCGGTGCGCCGGATCGTCAGGGGCGTCGCTTCCGTCGGTGAAAGGTACGCGCATGTCAGGTCGGAGGGGCGAGAGCCCGGCTCGGGGCGAGGACATGCCCACGACGGAAGGTGCCGAGAGCTCCGTGCCCGGTCCGCGCAGCGGTGGCCGGGCGGAGGCCCGCCGTGCCGCGCAGGGCAAGGGCGGCGGTTCGGCCGGCGCGGGTGGCGCGGGTGGCGGCCGGGCCGCGGCGCGCAAGAGCGCCAAGCCCAAGAAGAACGTGAAGAAGATCGTCGCCTGGTCGACGGCGGGCGTGCTGGTGGTCATCGCCGGTGTCGGCGGCGCGATCTACCTCAAGCTGAACGCCAACATCAAGTCCTTCGACGCCGACGCCATAGCCCGCAACCGCCCCCCGGAGGCGAAGGCCGACGCGGACGGCAACCGGCCGGTCAACGTGCTGCTGATCGGCTCGGACAGCCGCGGCAAGAACAACTCCGACCTCGGCGGCGGCGAGGACGGCGGCGCCCGCTCGGACACCACGATCCTGCTGCACGTGTACGCCGACCACAAGCACGCCGTGGGCATCTCGATACCGCGCAACGCCAAGGTCGAGCTGCCGTCCTGCAAGCTGCCCAACGGCAAGTGGACCAAGGGCGGCAACACCGACCTGTTCAACGCCGCGTTCTCGATGGGCGGCAGCGACGACGGCAACCCGGCCTGCACCCAGAACACGGTGGAGAAGATCACCGGCATCCGCGTCGACCACACCCTCGTCGTCGACTTCAACGGCTTCGCCTCGATGACCAAGGCCGTGAACGGCGTGGACATCTGCCTGCCGAAGCCGATCTACGAGGGGGACATCAACCCCAACCTGAAGAAGAAGGGCGACCTCGTCCTCCCGCAGGGCAAGCAGACCGTGGAGGGCCAGCAGGCGCTCGACTACGTCCGGCTGCGGCACGGCATCGGCGACGGCTCGGACATCGGCCGGATGAAGCGCCAGCAGGCCTTCCTCGGCTCGCTCGCCACCAAGATCAAGAAGGAGGGGATGAACCCCACCACCCTCCTGCCGCTGGCCGACGCCGCGACCAAGTCCCTGGTCGTCGACCCGGGCCTGGACTCGGCCGACAAGCTGCTCTCCTTCGGCCTGTCGCTGAAGAACATCGACATGCACGACCTGAAGTTCGTGACGGTGCCCTGGCGCTTCCGCACCCAGGACAAGGACCTCGACCTGGTCCAGCCGGACGCCAACAAGCTCTGGGAGACCCTCAAGGCGGACCAGACCATCGACGGTCAGAACGCCACCGGCCAGCAGCCGGACGCCCCGGCGGACGGCACGAGCCCGGCCCCGCAGCAGCCCGCCGCGCCCACCACCCCGGCCGCCCCGGCCGCGGACACGTCCAACTCGGCGATCAGGGTGGCGGTCTACAACGGAACGATGACCAACGGCCTGGCCGGCAAGGCGACCGAGCTGCTGAAGGGCGCCAAGTTCACCGCCAGCACGGCGGGCCAGGCGGCGAGCACCAAGTACAAGACCACCACGATCGAGTACGGCTCCGGGCAGAAGGCGAACGCCGAGAAGGTCGCCGCGCTGTTCCCCGGCGCCAGCCTGGAGTCCAGCGGCGCCCGGGGCATCTCGGTGATCACCGGCCAGGACTTCGCGGCCGCGATGGGGATGTCGACCGGCGCCCCCGCGGGCGGCGGCTCGACGGCCGCCACCCCGGGCGTCCCGGCGCCCCCGCAGCCGCTGCCGACCACCATCACCAACGACGCCCGCTCGGCGGACGACGACATCTGCGCGAACACCAGTTACGGCAGCGGCGGCTGACCGCACCCACCGGGACGACGGGGACGACCCCCGGGCC
>NZ_JBHVET010000835.1:0-3402 GCF_042802135.1 Kitasatospora sp. NPDC057512 | reverse complement strand
CGTCACGGGTCCGGCGGTGGCGCTTTCGGCGGTGCGCGCGGGCTTATGACAACGGCATTGACGTGTGGCGGCGCCGCCGGTTTCATGGCTCGCACTTCCCGCCCGCGTCACCCCCGCGACCGGTGCGGGAGTTCCCCCACACGCGCACCCCACGACCAAGGCGGTGATCCGTTGGCATCGACGGTGAAGGACACGGGCGGCGGCCCGAGAGCGGACGCGGCAGGAACCCACGTCGCGATGCAGAGGTCGCTCGGCCTGCTGGACGGGGCGGCGATCGCCGCCTCCAGCACGGCCGCCACCAGCAGCATCGGGATCGGCCTGGGCCTGATGGCCGGGGTGGTCGGCCTGCACCTCCCGGCGATCATGCTGCTGGCCTTCCTGCCGGTGCTCGCCATCGCCGGCGGGTACGGGCGGCTGAACGCCGTCGAGCCGGACGCGGGCAGCAGCTACCGGTGGGTGGGGCGCACCCTCAGCCCCTGGCTGGGCTTCCTCACCGGGTGGGTGAACACCGTGGGGACCGTCGTCTTCATGGCGTACACCACGACCGTCACCGGTTCCTCGATCGTCCAACTGCTCGACCAGGCCCACGTCCGCAGCGTGGCCGGGCTGCGGCTCGACGCCGACTCCACCGTCCAGTGCACCCTGCTCGGCCTGGTGGTGCTGGTGGGCGCCGCGCTGGTCGCGGTGCGCGGGCTGGACCTGGCGGCCCGGTTGCAGAAGGCGCTGCTGGTCTTCGAGTACGCCGTCCTGCTCGGCTTCTGCGGCTACGGGCTGTTCGCCGGCGACCAGCCGTTCTCGCTCCAGTGGTTCAACCCCTTCGACATCCCCTCCTTCGACGCCGTCGCCCAGGGCATGGTGCTGGCGGTGTTCTGCTACTGGGGCTTCGAGTCGGTGTTCAGCGTCGGCGAGGAGGTGCGCGACCCGCGGGACGCCTCCCGGGGCGGCCTGCTGGCCCTGGTGGTGATGCTGGCGCTGTTCCTGCTCGCCGGTACGGCCTTCCAACGGGTCCTGCCGATCGACGAGTTGGCCGACAACGGCGCCCACGGGCTGACCTACTTCGGGACGAAGCTGGCCGAACAGCCGCTGGCCGCACTGCCGTTGATCGCGCTGATGTTCTCCGCGGTGGCCTCGTTGCAGTCCTCGGTGATCCCGACCGCGCGCGGGATGTACGCGATGGGGCGCGACCGGGTGCTCGGCCCGGTCTGGACCCGCCTGCACCCCCGGCACGCCACGCCCGCCGTCGGCACCCTGCTGATCACCGGCGTCGCCGTCGCCCTGGCGCTGGCCTCCATCGCCATCCCGACCGTCAACGACCTGATCTCGGCCGCGGTCAACGCGATCGGCGTCGTCGTCGCCCTCTACTACGCGCTGACCGCCGTCGCGGCCGCCGTCCGGTTCCGCGGGCTGCTGCGCACGGCCCCGCTGGACGGGCTGCGCGCGGTGGTCGGGCCGCTGCTGGGCGCGGCGGCGCTGCTCGCCGTCGGCGGCTACCTCGCCTGGACCTTCTACGACTCCACGGACCACTTCGAACTCGCCGCCGACAACGGGTGGTTCGAGCTGTCCGTGGTGATCATGATGATCGTCAGCGGGCTGCCGGCGGCGGCCTGGGCCCGCTGGCGGCGGCGCTCACCGTACTTCCTGCGGGAGGACGCGGTGGCCGGATGACCGCCCGTACGACGTACCACCAGGCACGACCACGCGAGAACGGAGCACCACCCATGACCCAGGCCGATCTGGTCTTCACCCACGGCCCCGTCCACACCGGCGACGCGGCCCGTACCCGGGCGAGCGGGCTGGCGGTCGTCGGCGAGCGGATCGCCGCCGTCGGGCACGACGAGGTCCGGGAGCTGATCGGGCCGAGGACCGAGGTCGTCGACCTCACCGGCAGGCTGCTGCTGCCCGGCTTCCAGGACGCGCACGTCCACGCCGTGTTCGGCGGCGCCGAGTTGGCCTCCTGCGACCTCACCGGGACGGTCGGCGTCGCCGACTACCTGGAGCGCGTCCGGGCGTACGCCGAGGCCCACCCGGACCAGGAGTGGATCACCGGCAGCGGGTGGTCGATGGAGAGCTTCGACGGCGGCCTGCCCACCCGGCAGCTGCTCGACTCCGTCGTCCCCGACCGGCCGGTGTACCTGACCAACCGGGACCACCACGGCGCCTGGGCCAACACCCGGGCGCTGGAACTCGCCGGGCTCACCGCCGACACCCCTGACCCGGCCGACGGGCGGATCGAGCGCGAGGCCGACGGCACCCCCGGTGGCACCCTCCAGGAGGGCGCCACCGCCCTGGTTGCCCGGCTGCTGCCGCCCTCCACCGCCGCCGACCGGCTGGCCGGACTGCTGCGCGCCCAGCGGCTGCTGCACTCGCTCGGCATCACCGGCTGGCAGGACGCGCTGCTCGGCGCGTTCAACGGCCAGCCGGACCCGTCCGACGCCTACCTGGCCGCCGCCCGCTCCGGCGCGCTGACCGCCCGGGTGACCGGCGCGCTCTGGTGGGACCGGGACCGCGGCGCCGAGCAGATCCCCGACCTGGTGCGGCGGCGCGGGGAACTGGCCCACGGACGGTTCCGGGCCGGCTCGGTGAAGATCATGCAGGACGGCATCGCGGAGAACTTCACCGCCGCGATGACCAGCCCGTACCTGGACGGCTGCGGCTGCGCAACCGCCAACTCCGGCCTCAGCTTCGTCGACCCGGAGGCGCTGCGCGGGTACGTCACCGCACTGGACGCGCTCGACTTCCAGGTGCACTTCCACGCGCTCGGCGACCGGGCCGTGCGCGAGGCGCTGGACGCCGTCGAGGCCGCCCGCACCGCCAACGGCCGGCGCGGCGCCCGGCACCACCTCGCCCACCTCCAGGTGGTCCACCCGGACGACCTCCCGCGCTTCGCCCGGCTCGGCGCCGTCGCCAACATCCAGCCGCTCTGGGCCGCGCACGAGCCGCAGATGGACGAGCTGACCATCCCCTTCCTCGGGCCGGAGCGGGCCGCCTGGCAGTACCCGTTCGGCGCGCTCCAGCGGGCCGGCGCCACCCTCGCGGCGGGCAGCGACTGGCCGGTGAGCAGCCCGGACCCGCTGGCGGGGCTGCACGTGGCGGTCAACCGGATGGAGCCGGAGGCCACCGACGGGCGGGTCTTCCTGCCCGAGCAGCGGCTCGACCTGGGCTCGGCCATCGCCGCGTACACGGCCGGCAGCGCCTACCTGAACGGGCACGACGACGCCGGGGTACTGGCCGTCGGGCGGCTCGCGGACCTGGTGGTGCTCGACCGGGACATCCTGACCGGGCCGCCGGAGGAGATCGCGCGGGCCCGGGTGGAGCGCACGTACGTCGGCGGGGAGCTGGTGCACGCGGCGGACTGACCCGGCCCCGGGCCCGACCGGCCGCCGGTGGTGGGCGCACGGGGGC
>NZ_JBHVET010000834.1:0-3403 GCF_042802135.1 Kitasatospora sp. NPDC057512 | reverse complement strand
CTGACCGGCCGGGGCCGCCCCGGCGGCCGGGGACCGGGGCGCGTCTGTGAGGATCGTCCCGCCGCGCCCCGACCGGGAGCCGCCGCGCCCCGACCGGAACAGGAACCGCCCGCCGCCATGACCAGCCACGCCGCCCGCACCCCGCAGCAGGACCGCAGCCGAGCGACCAGGGCCCGGCTGCTCGCGGCGGCCGTGGACTGCCTGGCCGAACTCGGCTGGCACGGCTCCACCGTCACCGTCGTCGCCGAACGGGCCGGGGTCTCCCGGGGCGCGGCCCAGCACCACTTCCCGACCCGCGAGGACCTGTTCACCGCGGCCGTCGAGCACGTCACCGCCGAGCGGCTGGCAGCCGTCCGCGCCCACGCGGACGAGCTGCCGACCGCCGGCCCCGACCGCACCGGGGCCGTGGTCGACATGATCGTGCGCCTCTACACCGGCCCGCTGTTCCGCGCCGCCCTGCACCTGTGGACCGCCGCCGCCACCGAGGAGGCGCTGCGCGAACGGATCATCGCCCTGGAGGGCCACGTCGGCCGGGAGGCCCACCGGGCCGCCGTCGAGTTCCTGGACGCCGACGAGAGCCGCCCCGGGGTGCGCGAATCCGTGCAGGCCACGCTGGACCTCGCCCGCGGACTGGGCCTCGCCAACCTGCTCACCGACGACAGCCACCGACGTTCCGGCGTGATCCGGCAGTGGGCGGGCGTTCTGGAGAGTACGCTGCGGCCGGTACGCCCATGACGCCCGTACACCCGGAGCGACCGGACGCCCCCTGACCAAAGGGGTCGCCGGGCGGCCGATGTCCGTGCAGTCTGGAGAAGAATCCCGGCCGGCACCGACCGCGAGGCCCGTCCGGCCGGGGCAACGAGCCGAACCGGGGTGCTGCCTGATCATGCACGGACACGAGTGGGACGCGACCGCCGCCGACCCGGCACCGGGCGGCACCCCGGTACGTCCCGAGGGCGCGAACCCCGAAGGCCACCGGCTCGTCCCGCTCGCGACGGCGCTGCTCCAGGACGACGGACTGATCCTGCACTGGAGCGAGGACGCCGAGGCCCTGCTCGGCTACTCCGCGGAGGAGGCCGTCGGCAGCTACGCCGCCCAACTGCTCACCGACGGGTCCGACCGCTCCGAGGTGCTCGGCCTCTTCCAGCGGATCATGACCGGCAGCGGCTGGTCCGGCGTCTTCCCGGTGCGCCACCGCGACGGCCACAAGGTCGAGCTGGAGTTCCGCACCTACCCGATCGCCGGCCCGGCCGGCACCCTGCTGCTGCTCGCCACCGCCTCCGACACCCGCGCCCTGCACGCCGTCGAGGCCGACCTCGCGGTGCTGGACGGCATCTTCGGCCGCTCGCCGATCGGCATGGCCGTCTACGACACCGGGCTGCGCTACATCCGGATCAACGAGGCACTGGCCCGGATGAACGGGGTGCCCGTCGCCGCCCACCTCGGCCGCCGGATATCCGCCGTCCTGCCCGGCATCAACAGCGCCGAGATCGAGCAGATCATGCGCCAGGTGCTCAAGACCGGCAAGCCCGTGGTCGACGCCCGCTCGCACGGCCGGGTCCCCGGCGACCCCCGGCGGGACCGCGCCTGGTCCGCCTCCTACTTCCGGCTGGAGGACTCCACCGGCCGGATCTTCGGGGTCTGTTCCTCGATCATCGACGTCACCGAGCGCTTCCAGGCCGAGGCCCGCGCCGCCCGGGCCCAGGAACGGCTCGCCACCATCGCCGAGGCGACCGCCCGGATCGGCACCACCCTCGACCTCCAGCGCACCGCCGAGGAGCTCATCGAGGCCGTCGTCCCCCGGTTCGCCGACTTCGCCACCGTCGACCTGCTGGAGCCGGTGCTGCGCGGCGCCGAGCCCACCGCGATCCCCTCCGACCGGAACGTCACGCTGCGCGCCGTCGCCGTCGGGGAGTCCTACGAGAGCGGCCTCGCCCACGCCGTGGACGTGGTCGGCGAGACCTCCGAGTACGCCCCCGACCGCAGCTACACCCAGTGCCTGCGCAGCGGGAAGCCGCTGCTGCGCACCCACGTGGACGAGGACGTGCTGCGCGGGCTGGTCTCCAGCGAGGACCGGGTGGCCCCCGGCATGGCGGCGGGCATCCACTCGTACCTGATGGTGCCGATCACCGCCCGGGGCATGGTGCTCGGCGGCTCCGAGTTCATCCGGATGCGCAACCCCGAGCCGTTCACCGCCGCCGACGTCGCCCTCGCCGAGGAACTCGTCGCCCGCACCGCGCTGGCCCTCGACAACGCCCGGCTCTACCGCCGCGAGCGGGAGACCGCCCTCACCCTCCAGCGCAGCCTGCTGCCGCAGGAGGTGCACCGCACCCTCGGCCTGGAGATCGCCTACCGCTACCTGCCCAGCAGCGTGGTCAGCGAGGTCGGCGGCGACTGGTTCGACGTGGTGCCGCTGTCCTGCGGGCGGGTCGCCCTGGTGGTCGGCGACGTGATGGGCCACGGCATCCGGGCCGCCGCCACCATGGGCCAGCTGCGCACCGTCGCCCGGACCCTCGCCACCCTCGACATGCCGCCGGAGCAGGTCCTCACCCGGCTGGACGAGACCGCCTCGGGAATCGGCGAGGGCCAGTTCGCCACCTGCATCTGCGCGGTGTACGACCCGCTGGAGCGCACCGTCCAGGTCGCCTCGGCCGGGCACCTGCCGCCGGTCCGGGTCGCCCCCGACGGCACCGCCGCCAGGGTGGACGTGCCGCCCGGGGTGCCGCTGGGCGTCGGCGGGGTCGCCTTCGAGTCGATCGAGTTCACCATCCCCGAGGGCGGCATGGTCACGCTCTACACCGACGGCCTGGTCGAGCGGCGCGGCCAGGACCTGGACGCCGGGATCGACCGGCTCGCCCGCACCCTGTCCGGCCCCGGCCGGACCCTGGAGGAGAACTGCGACGCCGTCCTCGCGGCGCTGGTCACCGACGGCACCGAGGACGACATCGCGATGATCATGGCCCGGGTGCTCCCGCTGCCCGCCGACCGGGTCGCCACCCTGCCGCTGTCCGGCGGCGGCCGGCTGCCCGGCAGGGCCCGCCGCTTCACCCGCGCCACCCTGGAGGCCTGGGGCCTGACCGCGCTCACCGACTACGCCGAGCTGCTGGTCAGCGAGCTGGTCACGAACGCCCTGCTGCACGCCGACGCCCCGCGCCGGCTGCGGCTGTTCCGCGACCGGGTGCTCACCCTGGAGGTCTCCGACGCCGGCGGCCAGACCCCGCAGCTGCGCCCGTTCGCCGAACAGGACGAGGGCGGGCGCGGGATGTTCCTGGTCAGCGAGCTGGCCCAGCGCTGGGGCAGCCGGCTCACCCGGGACGGCAAGGTGGTCTGGGCCGAGCTGGAGCTGCCCTTCGGGGTCTCGTAGGTCCCGTAGGTCTCGTAGGGAACGAGGGTTCCGCACACG
>NZ_JBHVET010000833.1:0-3404 GCF_042802135.1 Kitasatospora sp. NPDC057512 | reverse complement strand
GCGCCGGGGCGGCGGCCCCACGCCCCCCGAGCCCCGCTACCGGGCGGCCGGCCGACGCCACCGGGGGCGGTCGGCCGCCCGACTTCGCCGGCAGACGCACCGCCCGACCGCAAGGGCGATGAGCAGTTCACCACCCGCCGCCGGCCGTTCCGCGCGGATCGCGGCAGCGGTCCGCGAACCCCGGTACTCGAAGGAGTTATCGATGATCAGGAAGCACCTCGCGACGGTCGTCGCGGCCACGGTCCTCGCCGGAGGCCTCGTCGGCCTCTCCGCCGGCGCGGCCCACGCCTACCCCCGGGTCAACAAGTGCGGGAGCGCGTACGACTTCAAGCGGAGCTGGGACATCAACGACATCCACTACGTGGACGCGGTGGTCGGCTTCATCGACATCTACTACAACCGCGGGAACGGGTACAACTGCGCGATCGCCCGCGGAAACGACGCGGTCGTCACCGGCCAGCACGAGATATTCGTCGAGATACGGCGCTCCCGCGACGGCAGCTGGATCCAGGACGGTGTGGGCAGCAACTACACCAGCTACGCGGGCCCGGTCTACGCGTACGGGAAGGGGGCCTGCATCGACTTCATCGGGGGGCTGAAGTACAACGAGTTCTCCGGAAGCGGTGACACCGGCTACAGCTCCGTGCACGGCGGCTGAGCCGAGGCCGGCGCGCGGGGTGGGGATAACCCCACCCCGCTTCCGCCGGTCGCCTCCATGGTTCGTACCACCCACCGTTCCTAGCCTGGACCACGTCGCTGACCGACACGATCCACGAGGGATGGCAGCACCATGGCAGCCCGCCAGCACCGCCCGGAGCACGAACCGCCCGAGCCCCACACGGCCGCTCACCCGATGGCCGAACGGCACCACCCGGGGACGGCGGCATGAGCAACGGACTCGCGCGCGCCTCGGTGCGCTTCCGGCCGCCCTCCTTCGCGGGGACCTTCGTCGCCCTGCTGTTCGGTGCGGCGGTCGTCATGGGCTGCGGCACCCTGTTGCAGACCGGCGTCACCGCGAGCGTGCCCCCGGTGCGCTACGCACAGGCGCCGGTGGTCGTCGCGGCCGGTCCGGACGTCGGGATCGTCCGCAAGGTCAACAAGAAGGAGAAGGCCGTCGACCGGCCGGTGCCCGACCGGGCCCGGGTGGACGCGGCCCTGGCCCGGCGCATCGCCGCCCTGCCCGGTGTCGCGGCGGCCCGTCCCGACAGCGCCTTCCCGATCCAGCCGGGTCCGGCCACACCCGGTCTGACCGGGCGCGGGTACGCGGCGCTCGGCATCGCCGGCGGCGCGGACACCCTGGTCGAGGGCCGCGCCCCCGGCCCGGGCGAGGTGGTCCTGGACGCCGCCACCGCACGGGACGCCCGGCTGGCACCCGGTGCGAGCCTCACGCTGGTCGCCCCCGGCGGCAGCGGCACCTACCGGGTCTCCGGCCTGGGCGCGCCGCAGAGCGCCGGCCCGACGGCCTGGTTCGCCGACGGGGTGGCCGGGCAACTCTCCGGTCACCCCGGCCGGGTGGACGCCGTCGCCGTCCAGCCGAACGAGGGCGTCACTGCCAAGGAGCTCGCCCGCCGGCTCCGCGAGGCCCTGCACGACACCGCCGGCCCCCAGGCCTCCGCGGCGTCGCCCACCGGGATCAGGGTGGTCACCGGCGACGACCGCGGCTCCGTCGAACATCCGGGGCTCGGGCAGAGCCGGACGCTGCTGATCGCGATCGGCGGATCCTTCGGCGGCACCGCCACCATGACGGCCGTCTTCGTGGTGGTGTCCACCGTCGCCCTGGCCGTCGGTCAGCGGGCCCGCGAGTTCGCCCTGCTGCGCGCCGTCGGCGCGACCCCCCGCCAGATCCGCCGCACGGTCGCCACCGAGGCGATGCTGGTGGCGCCCCTCGCCGGCGTGCTCGGTCTCGTCCCGGGCGTGGCGCTGGCCCGCTGGTGGTTCGACGGACTGGTCTCGCGCGGCGCCGTCCCCGAGGGCGTCGAACTGGATGTCGGACCGCTCCCCGCGCTGGTCGCCGTCGCCACCTGCTCGCTGGCCGCGCTGGCCGCCGGCTACCTCGCCGCGCACCGCCCGTCCCGCCTGCGCCCCGGCCAGGCGCTCGGAGAGGCGTCGGTGCCGGCCGGACGGGCGGGCGTGGTGCGGGCCCTCCTCGGCCTGGCGGCCGTCGTGGGCGGCGTCGTGCTGGCCGCCGTCGCCGCCGGCCTGAGCGGTGAGAACGCCGCCAACACCGCGCTCGGCGTGGTCATGTGCTTCCTGGTGGCCACCGCCCTGCTCGGCCCCTGGGTGGCCCGGATCGCCGCCGGGGTGCTCGGCCTGCCGCTGCGGGCGGGCGCGGGCGGCACCTCCGGATCGCTGGCCGCCGACAACGCCCGGGCCGACGCCCGCCGGCTGACCTCCGCGATCACACCCATCGTGATGGTCAGCGCCTTCTGCGGCACCATGCTGTTCATCCAGAGCAGCGTCGGGCACGCCACCGGCGAGCAGGTGCGTGACGGGGTCGTCGCCGACCACGTGCTCGGCTCCACCGGTCGCGGCCTGCCCGCCGCGACCGCCGAACGGGCCGCCGAGGTGCCCGGCGTCGACGCGGCCGTGGGCGTGCTGCGCACCGGAGCCGTCTACCGCTCCGACGGGAAGCTCCGCTCCGCCAACGCCCTCGGCGTGTCCGGCGACCCGGCGAGGCTGCCCCGGGTCCTCGACCTGGGCGTGCGCAGCGGCTCGCTCGCCGACCTCGCCCGGGGCACGGACACCGTCGCCCTCGACGCGGCCCTCGCCGACCGGCTCGGCCACCGCGTCGGCGACCGCGCCTCCTTCTGGCTCGGCGACGGCACCCAGGCGCAGCTGACGGTCGTCGCCACCTACGAACGCGGCCTCGGCTTCGGCCAGTTGATCCTGCCCCGGGCCGCTGTCGCCGCACACGCCGCCGTCGCCTACGACAGCCAGGTGCTCGTCGCGGACGCGCCCGGCGCCGACCGCGCGGACGTCGCCGCCCGGCTGGCGAAGCTCCCCGCCGAGGCCTCCGCCACCGGGACCGCCACGGTCGGAGGGCTCACGGTGGCCGACCGCGCCGGGTACGTCGCGCAGACCGACCGCAGGCGCGAGGCCGGCGACTGGGCGAACTCCGTGATGGCGGCCGTCCTCGGCGGCTTCGCCGCGATCACCGCCGCCAACACCCTGGTGATGACGGTCCTGGACCGCGGTCGCGAGGTGGCGCTGCTGCGCCTCACCGGCGCCACCCGCCGCCAGATACGCGGCATGATGCGCTGGGAGGCCCTGCTGGTGGCCGCGACCGGGCTGCTGCTCGGCGGCCTGATCGCCTGGATCACCCTGGTCCCGATCGCCCGGGGGCTCGCCGACGCCCCGCCGTACGTCCCGCCGGGCACCGCCCTGCCGCTGGCCGCCGCGGCGGT
>NZ_JBHVET010000832.1:0-3407 GCF_042802135.1 Kitasatospora sp. NPDC057512 | reverse complement strand
TTCCGCCCGAACGGCCCTACCAGCAGGGAGATGAGCTGTCCGCGGAGCAAGACCCGAATTGTCCGTCTTCCTGGATCTTGCGTTGTCCGCTCTCATTCGGGCTGGATGGTGGGCAGGAAGGTCACATGTCCTCCTTACAGCTCTGGTGCGCGACCACCGGCCAGCCGAGCGGGGCGGAGGTCGCGCTGGTCGGGGTGTAGACGTGGCCGGCCGGAACCAGCTCGCCGTCCTCACCGCCACAGTGCACGCAGGCCTGCTCATGGAGCTGGGCCCGGGTGGGCGGCGGCGGTTGATGCATGGTCACGGGCACAGCATCGACCGCTATGCAGGTTGCCACCAGGGTCATGGTGAGTACCCACCGTGGAGCCGCGGTGGCCGATAGCCTCATGCCACCATCAACCCCGGGAGCCCCCCGATGCCCGCACCGGAACCACTTCCCGCGCACGTGCTCGCCGACCAAACATTCTCGACAGCCTGTGCAGCCCGCCAGATCGGTGCGGTGTTCCAGATCGCCGCCAGACGTGCCGGCATGGGGCCGGCCCAGATCGCTCGCCGCACCGGCCTCTCAACGAGCCGCGTCAGCGAGATCATGACCGGCGGCCGGACGGTGGAGAGCATGGCCGTCATCGAGCGAATCGCCGACGGCCTGCGCATCCCCGGGCGCATGCTCGGCCTCGCCGACCGGCCCTGGGAGGCGGTAGCTGAAACCACCGCCTACCAGCCCGCAGCTGCCCCCGAGACCTGGGAAGTTTTGGACATGTTGTCCCGTTCCACCGCCAGCGACGCAGCCCTCACCGGCCTGGAAGCAGCCGTGGCCGACGCAGCGTTCAGATATCCGTCGACCCCGCCCGCCGAGTCCGTCCCGGCCCTGGCACGGCAGCTGTCGGGCGTGCACACGATGCTCGCCCGACCGCAGGCACTCGCCGCCCGACGCCGCGGAGTGCGGATACTGGCCGTCGTGTCCGGCCTCCTCGGCCTCGCGCACCACGACCTCGGTGACCGCACCAGGTCGGACGCGCACTTTCATCTCGGAGCCGTCGCAGCCCGCGAAGGAGAAGCGGACGACCTGACCGCATGGCTCCTCACCATGCAGAGCATCGTCGAGTACACGGCGGGTCGCCGCGATATCGCGACCACGCTCCTCCACCAGGCGGCTGCCCACGCTGAGACCGCAGACCCCCGGCGACGCGCCTGGGTCACCGCCAACCTCGCCCGCGCCCTTGCCACACAGGGCGACCGCGTTGCGGCCCTGGCCGCACTCGACCAGGCCGCCCACCACCTTGACCGTTCAGGCGACCCACCCGGCGGCCTCGACTTCTTCACGGCCCCACGCCTCGACGGACTCGCTGGTGAGACCTACGCACACCTCGGCAACCACGGTGCAGCCGGCTCCCTGCTGGAGGCCGCGATCAGCCGACGGGCCGCCGTAGACGTCAAGGGGCGCGCCGTACTCACCCTCGACCTCGCCGACGTTCGGCTCGCTCAGGGAAGCCTCGACGCTGCCTGCGCGCTCGCCTACCAGGCCCTCGACAGCGCCCGCGGCAGCGTCGTGCAGCCGATCATCCTCCGCGCGAAGGCGTTCCAGCACTCCCTGGCGCCCTGGGCCGCCGAGAGGCCCGTGAGGGAGCTGGCCGCATGCGTGAGAGAGTCGGGAGCACAGCTCGTGCGCATGTAGGGAGGCCGCTGTGAAGTGGGAGACGTTCGGACGTCGGCAGGTCTACGGCAGCCCCTGGGTCGAGGTATGGCTCGACGACGTCGAGGTGCCCGGAGTCGGCCGGATCGACCACCACGTCGTCCGCTACCCCAAGAACTCGACCACTGCCGTCGTCACCAACGACGCCGGCGAGTTTCTCCTCCTCTACCGGCACCGGTTCATCACCGACCGCTGGGGCTGGGAGGTGCCGGCCGGATGGGCCGAGCCCGGAGAGGACCCGGCAGCAGCGGCCGCCCGTGAGGTAGAGGAAGAGACCGGATGGCGCCCCGGACAGGTCGAGTTGCTGACCGAGTACGACGCCATGGCCGGCATCAGCAACGCTCACTTCCGCGCTTACCACGCCACCCGCTGCACCCGGGTCGGCGAACCCGAGGACACGTCCGAATCAACCAAGATCACCTGGCTCACAGAGGCTGAGGTAGTCAAGCTACTGGTCGGCGGCGAGGTCGCGGACGGTCCGTCGCATGCTGCGCTCTCCTACTACCTCGGTCCGCACCGGCTCGCTGAACGCCTCTGACCTGTGCTGTCCGATGCCGGTCGAACCATGGGCGGCATGGCTGACCTGGACCTCCCCGCCGACCTGCGCGCGGACCGGGCGATGACTACGGCACGGGAGACCGGCGGGGACGTCGAGGCCGCAGACGCGGCCGGGCCGGAACGCACGAAGTACCCCGCCCTCCCGGAGGAGAGCGGGGGCCAGGGGTCAACGAGGCTGCTGGAGGGACTGCTCGATGCGGTTCGTCGGCCCCGCGCTCGCGGGGGTTGCTCCCTTGCCTGACAGGCACTCGCAGAAGGGGGCCTTCGGCGTACGTCGGCTGGCGGGCATAGGGATCGCGACGCAGGCTCTCGGAAGTTGCCGGGCGGGAGCGCGCGTTGGCGCCGGGCGGCGTCGGGGGCGGAGGGGTTCCGTGCGGACGCCGCCCGGCGTCGGGGGCGGGGTGGCTCAGGTGGTGGGGTGGGCGAGGGTGGTGAGGTGCTTCGCCACGGTGGTCGGGCTGGGCATCGCCGCGATTTCGGTGCTGACCTCGCGGGCGGCGCGGGTCAGGGCCTCGTCGGTGAGGAGGCGGTGGAGCAGGGCCGGGGTAATCTCCTCGGCGGTCGCGCTGAGGCCCGCTCCGCGCTCGTGGACCGCGGCCGCGGTGATGAAGCGGTCGGAGCCGTCGGGCAGGACCAGCTGGGGGATGCCCGCGTCGAGTGCGCCGAGGACGGTGCTGCTGCCGCCGGGTACCACTGCCAGCGGTCACCGACCATGCCTCGACGCTCCATGTCCGAGTACGCTTCGGAGCGTAGATCGAGGCACTGACAATCCACCCTGGATTCACGAAGAGACAACGATCGGCGCATGAGGTCTGCTACGGGAAGCCAACCGAATCGAACTGAATCAACCGGCGCCAGTTGACGCAGATCACCGCAGGTCAGGAAGTGTCGGCCCCGCGCTCGCGGGGGTTGCTCCCCGGCCCGGCCACGGGCCGTCGTCCCCGGCCCGTCGGCCCCGCGCTCGCGGGGGTTGCTCCTGTCAGCAGGGGGCGCTGGGGTGCGATCAGCCGTCGGCCCCGCGCTCGCGGGGGTTGCTCCGGTGCTCCACCGGCGGAGGTCGTCACGTACCTGTCGGCCCCGCGCACGCGGGGGTTTGTCACGGCCGCCGCCCCAGTAACCAGCCGGCGACCAGTGAGCCCCGCGCTCGCGGGGGTTG
>NZ_JBHVET010000831.1:0-3418 GCF_042802135.1 Kitasatospora sp. NPDC057512 | reverse complement strand
GCCGGGCCCCGCGTCACTTCGCCAGCTCGGCGACGCCCGCCTGCGCGAACTGCTCGTCCAGGTCGCCGCTGGGCGCGCCCGCCACGCCGACGGCCGCGATCGGGGCGCCCTTCGACTGGATCGGGGCGCCGCCGGCCAGGAACAGGGTGCCCGGGATGTCCTTCAGGTTCGGGGCCTGGGCCAGGCGCTTGGCCAGCTCCGAGGTCGGGGCGTTCCAGGACACCGCGGTGAAGGCCTTGCGCTCGGCCGAGACCGGGGCCTGCGGACCGGCGCCGTCGCCCTTCAGCAGCACCCGGGTGACGCCGTCGCGGTCGACGACCGCGACCGACACGTGCTGGCCCGCCTTGGTGGCCGCGTCCAGGGCGGCCTGGGCGGCGCGGGTGGCGGCGTCGATGGTCAGGCCGCTGCTCGGGGCCAGGTTCTTGTTCTGGGTGTCGGCCTTCGCCGCGGCCGGGACGGCCGGGGTGTCGGTGGACTCGGCGCTGGCCGAGACGGCGCCCACGGTGGCGGCGGCGAGCGCGGCGGCGGCGACGGTGCCGGTCAGCACCCGGGTGCGGACGGAGGTCTTCTTCATGGTCCAGCTCCTCAGCGGATCTGCGGGGTGGGGTCAAGCGGGGTGGGGTGGGGCGGGGTCGAACGGGGTGGGGTCGAGCGGGGTGGGGGAGTTCGGGGGCCGCCGGGCCGTTGGGGGGATCGCCCGGCGGCGTGCTTCGATCCTCCGGCCGGGGAAGGGGCCGCCACATCGGCGGTCCGGCGCGGGCGTCCGGGCATGATGGGGGACCGCGGCGTCAACCGATCGGCTGATGCGGCCCCGGGCCGGACGGGTCACCATCGAGGGATCGGTGCAGGTCGGTGCGGATCGGGACGGGCCCGTACGGACCGGTACGACCGGTACGACCGGTACGGGCAGGCGCCGACCGCGCACGCACCACCCGTTCAGCCAGGAGCCACCCGTGCAGCAGCCCCGCCCGACCGCCGACCGCCCCGCCGCGGACCGCACCGGCGCCGGCCCCGGCCCCGGCCCCGGCGGCGCCCTCGGCCACGACGCCGGCGATCCGGACGCGGGCCGGCTCGCACTGCTGCTGGACTCCGCCTTCCTGCTGCTGCTCGCCGCCTCGCTCAGCCGCTACCTCACCCACCACTCCGGCAACGCGCGGGCCCCCTGGGTGATCGGGCTGAGCGCGGCCCTCGCGGTCGCCCAGCCGGCCGGGTCCTGGCTCGCCCACCGCCGCCCGACCGCCCCGGACCGGCACCGCCGCTGGGCACTGGCCCTGGTGGTGGCGCTCTGGGTGGTGCTGGTGCTGCTCGCGCCGAGCTTCGCCTGGTGCGCCGTGCCGCTGATCTACACCGGGCTGCGGGTGCTGCCCGCGAAGGCGGCCATCCCGCTGGTCGGCGCGCTGACCCTGCTGGTGGTGACCGCCGAGGTCCGGCTGCCCGGCGGCGCCGACGCCACCCTCGTCCTGCTGCCACCCGCGGTGGCCGGGCTCGCCACCGGCGTCTTCCTCTTCATGGCCCGGCAGGCCGCCCGGCAGCGCGCGCTGATCGCCGACCTGGTCCGCACCCGGCGCGAACTCGCCGCCACCGAACGGCGGGAGGGCACCCTGGCCGAACGCGAGCGGCTGGCGATGGAGATCCACGACACCCTGGCACAGGGCCTGTCCAGCCAGCAGATGCTGCTCCAGGCCGCCGAGCGCACCTGGGACACCCACCCGGCGACCGCCCGCACCCACGTCCGCACCGCCGCCTCGGTGGCCGCCCGGAACCTGGCCGAGGCCCGCCGCTTCGTCCACGACCTCGCCCCGGCGGAGCTGTCCGACGGCCGCACCCTCGACCGGGCGCTGCGGGCGCTGGCCGAGCGGGAGTCCGCCGAGAGCGGGCTGCCGGTCCGCTTCCACCTGGACGGCGCGCCCGTGCCGCTGCCCGCCGCCGCGCAGTCCGCGCTGCTGCGGATCGCCCAGGGCGCGCTGGCCAACGTCCGGGAGCACGCCGGGGCGTCGGCCGCCGCGATCACGCTCTCCTTCCTCGGTGACCAGGCGGTGCTGGACATCGCCGACGACGGGCAGGGCTTCGACCCGGGCGCGGGCGGTGCCGGGGGCGGTGCGAGTGCCGGGGGCGGGGGCGGGAGCGGTGACGGCCGTGGGTACGGCCTGCCCGCGATGCGCGCCCGGCTGCGGCAGCTGGGTGGCAGGCTGACCGTGGAGAGCGCGCCCGGCGAGGGCACCGTCGTCTCCGCCGCGATCCCCCTGGACGACCGATGAGCCCGGAACACCGGTCCCCCGAACCCCCGATGAGCCCGAACCACCGATGAGCCCGGACGAGCGATGACCCTGGAGCACCGATGAGCACGA
Source organism: Kitasatospora sp. NPDC057512 (assembly GCF_042802135.1). Taxonomy (NCBI): domain Bacteria; kingdom Bacillati; phylum Actinomycetota; class Actinomycetes; order Kitasatosporales; family Streptomycetaceae; genus Kitasatospora; species Kitasatospora sp. NPDC057512. Next base: position 1,070 of record NZ_JBHVET010000831.1, on the reverse strand, counting down.
CTCCCGGCCGGACCACTTCCGCCCCGACCGCTCCCGTCCGGCTGCTGGTCTGCGACGACCACGCCGTGGTGCGGGCCGGACTGCTGGCGCTGCTGGCGAGCGCCGGCGACATCGAGGTGGTCGGCGAGGCCAGCACCGGGGAGGAGGCCGTCGCGCTGGCCGCCCGGCTGGCGCCGCAGGTCGTGCTGATGGACCTCCAACTCGGCGACGGCATCGACGGGGTGGAGGCCACCCGGCGGATCACCGCCGCCCCGGACGGGCCGCACGTCCTGGTGCTCACCACCTACGACACCGATGCCGACATCACCCGGGCGATCGCCGCCGGCGCCACCGGCTACCTGCTGAAGGCCGAACGGCCCGAGGAGCTGTTCGCCGCCGTGCACGCGGCCGCGCAGGGCCGCACGGTGCTCTCACCGCCGGTCGCCTCCCGGGTGATGGCGCAGATGCGGGCGCCCTCGCCGCAGCTGACCGAGCGCGAGCTGGACATCCTCGGACAGCTGGCGCAGGGGCTGGGCAACCGGGAGATCGCCCGGGCGCTGTTCATCAGCGAGGCCACGGTGAAGACGCACCTCGGCCGGATCTACGACAAGTTGGGCGTGGACACCCGGTCGGGCGCGGTGGCGGTGGCGAAGGAACGCCGGCTGCTGCGCTGAGCCCGCCCGCCCCGCCCTCCTCCGACGGCGCCCCCGGCTGCGCTGGGCGCCCGTCCGGTGTCACTGCGTGCTGTCATGATGCTCGGAATGTCGGATTCCAGGGCGGCCTCCACCGGCGCCCACCCTCGCCCACCCGCGCCCGGCGGCGGGCGAATCGGGCGGCGGGCACCCCGGTGGAACGACAAACCGCTGGTCCCGGGCTTTTCCAGGCACTGCTGGGCACTCCGTCACGATGTGGATGTTTCGTGGATTCCGCTATTGACAAACCAACCACGCGGTTTGTTAGTTTGAGATCAACGACGTCCCCGGAGGTGGGGGCTCGCCGGGCCTGTGCGGACCGCTCTCGCCGGAGGGGGGTGTGGCCAGGGGGGAACGGCGGGTTTGCCGGGGTGTCGGGGGGAGCGGCAGCGCCGAAGC
>NZ_JBHVET010000830.1:0-3423 GCF_042802135.1 Kitasatospora sp. NPDC057512 | reverse complement strand
CCTTCGCGCACACCGGGTGGGTGGGGGGGTTGTCCACCGTGGGGATGGGGTGCAGGTGGGGGTGCGCGGCCGCGCGGCGGGCGGCCGCGACCGCCGCGCGGGTGGCGGCGGCCGCGATGCCCCGGCCCTGGAAGCCGGGCAGCACGTTCCACCCCATCTCGTGGACGGTCCGCCCCTTCCACGTCCGGGTGCCGTAGCCGACCGTCCCGACCGCCTCGCCCTCGGGCAGCAGCACGATCCGGTACATGCAGCCGAGCCCGGACGGGACGAAGTCCAGGTAGCGCCGGTGCCGTACGAGCAGCCGCTCCTCGCTCTCCGGCCCGCCGACGTGCTTCTTCATCTCCGGTGTGTTGACCCGGCGCAGCAGTGCGAGGTCGTCGTCCGTCCAGGGCTCGATGCGTACGTCCGCGGTGGTCATGCCGGGGACGGTAGCGCCGGACGGGCCCCGGCGACCAGCGATTTCCCGCAGGGTGGTTCCCGCCGGTCGGTTCCTGCCCGGCGGCTTCCTAGCCGACGGCGGGCCCCTGCTCGGTCCCGGCGCCCGGCTGGGCGAGGGCGCGGGCGAGCTGTTCCAGCGCCGGCAGCGCGTCGACGACCGCCGCGCGGTCGGCCGGGTCGAGGGTGCCGAGCGCGGCGGCGATCCGGCGCTCGTGGGCGTGCTGCCAGTCGTCCAGCTGTCGGCGCCCGGCCGGGGTGAGGGCGATCCGGGCGGTGCGGCGGTCGCCGGGGTCGGCCTGGCGGTCCACGAAGCCGGCGTCGAGCAGCTTGCCGACCAGTCCGCTGACGGTGTTGGGCGCGAGCCGCTGCCGCGCGGCCAGCTCGCCGACCCGCAGCGGTGCGGCGGCCAGTGTCTGGAGGAGTTCGACCTGCGCCATCGGCAGGGACTCCCACGGGTAGTCGGTGCGGATGCTGCTGCGCAGCGCGCGGCGCAGCCGGGTGACGGTGTCGGTCAGTCGCCGGGCGTGCTCGACCGCCGGGTCGGGACTTCCGGTGGCGGGGTCGGGAACGTGTGGTGACGACGGCATGGCGGACAGCGTATCGCCTGGTACGGGGCGGTTCGGCGGCCGGTTCGGGCCTCGGGGGCGCGCTGTGTTGCGGCTCTGTTGCGGGCCTCGCGGCGGGGGTCCGTCCGGCACCGTCCGTACCGTGGGACGCCTTCTGTCGCAGAGCGAGCTGCTCGTAGAAGGAACATATCTGTATCCGATATATTCGTTTCATGAATGCCACCGCCCTCGCCACGCGGCTGCTCACCGAGCGGCCCCGGCCGCGTGGCATAGCCGGCTGGCGCCACGCCCACTGGCTCGCCGTCGGTACGGTCTGTCTCGGAGCCTTCCTCGGCCAGCTCGACGCCAGCGTCATCGCCCTGGTCTTCCCCGCCCTCGGCCGCCACTTCGGCGCGGGCTTCGCCGCCGTCGAGTGGGTCGCCCTGGCCTACCTGCTGGTCCTGGTCGCCCTGCTGGCCCCGATCGGCTGGCTGTCCGACCTGGTCGGCCGCAAGACGATGTACATCGGCGGCTTCGCGGTCTTCGGCCTCTCCTCGCTGGGCGCCGGATTCGCCGGCGGACTCTGGGTCCTGGTCGGCCTCCGCGCCGTCCAGGCGGTCGGCGCCGCGATGATGCAGGCCAACAGCGTCGCCCTGGTCGCGCGCGGCGTCCCCGGGCACGCGATGCGGCGCGCGCTCGGCATCCAGGCCTCCGCCCAGGGCCTCGGCCTGGCGCTCGGGCCCATCCTCGGCGGGATGCTGGTCGAACACGCCTCGTGGCGCTGGGTGTTCTGGGTCAACGTGCCGATCGCGGTGTTCGGCATCCTGGCCGGCTGGTACCTGCTGCCCCGCACCCGGACGACCGGCGCCCCGGCCGATGCCCCGGCCGCCGTACCGGGCCCCCGCGAGGGTCGGACAGGCACCCACCGGACCGGCTCCCACCGGCCCGGCACCCGCCGCGAGGACGCTCGCCGGACCGGCCCCCGCGAGGACGCCCGCTTCGACTTCCCCGGCCTGCTGCTGCTCACCGGGGCGACCACCACGCTGCTGCTCGCCCTGTCCACCGCCTCCGGACTGCCCCTGCCCGGCTGGGCGGTGGCCGCCCTGCTGCTCGTCTCCGCCGCCCTGGCCCTGGCGCTGGTGCGCCAGGAACGGCGGGCCGCCCGGCCAATCCTGGCACCCGGGCTGGTCAACACCCCGGGCGTGCGCTCCGGCCTGGTGGTGGCGCTGATCGGCTACCTGCTGCTGTTCTGCCCGCTGGTGCTGGGCCCGGTGCTGCTCACCGGCGCGGGCGTGTCGACGGCCCACGCGGGCCTGGTGGTCACCCTGCTGCCCGCCGCGTTCGCCTTCGCCGCGACGGTCGGCGGCGGGTTGCTGCCCCGGGGCTGGTCGGACGTGACCAGGTGCCGTTTCGGCGCGCTGCTCACGGCCGTCGGACTGCTGCTGTTCGCCCTGCTACCGGCCTCGGACGCGGTGGCGCCCCCGCTGCTGGTCGCCGGTTACGGGCTGGGCCTGCTGCTGCCCGCCAACAACGCCCTGGTGATGCGCGCGATCCCGGCGCAGTGCTCGGCGGTCGGCGGCGGCATGGTCAACATGGCCCGCAGCCTCGGTACGGCGCTCGGCATGGCGCTGTCCGTCCTCGGTGTCCACCTGGCGGGCGCCGCGTCCGGCGGGCGGACGGTGCTGCTCTCCCTCGCCGCCGTCGCGACGGCCGCCGCGCTGCTCACCCGGCCCGTCCGCACCCGAGGAACCGGACCCTAGGCGTCCGTGCGGGCGTTCAGGGTGTCCTGGGCGCGGTTGAGGCCGCGCCGGACCAGGGTCTCCAGGGCATCCGCGCAGCGGTCCAACTCGCCGGGCATGGCGGCCCGTTCCTCCTCCGAGAACTTCTTCAGCACGAAGTCCCCGACGCTCTGGCCCTTCGGGGGGCGTCCGATGCCGAACCGCAGCCGGACGAAGTCCCGGGTGCCGAGCACCTCGCCCACCGAGCGCACGCCGTTGTGGCCGCCGGGGCCGCCGCCGCGCTTGAGCCGGGCGGAGCCGAAGGGGAAGTCCAGGTCGTCCTGTACGACCACCAGCCGTTCGACCGGGACGCCGTGGCGGCGCAGCAGCGCGGCCACCGGGCGTCCGGACAGGTTGATGGACCACCACAGCGGTTTGGCCAGCAGCACCCGGCGGCCGTCGATGCCGATCTCGGCCGTCAGGCCGGCGAGCCCGCTCCGGCGGAAGCGGGCGCCGTGCCGTTCGGCGAGCCGGTCCACGGCCAGGAAGCCCGCGTTGTGGCGGGTGAGCCGGAACCAGGGGCCGGGGTTGCCCAGTCCGGCGATCAGCCAGGGGGCGTCGGGGGTCATGCGCGGGTGCTCCGAAGGGGGTTCTGAAGGGGGTTCTGAAAGGGAAGGGGAAGGACGGCGGACGGCCGGGGCGAGGCCGGGACGGTACGGGAC
>NZ_JBHVET010000829.1:0-3434 GCF_042802135.1 Kitasatospora sp. NPDC057512 | reverse complement strand
CCCCAGGGTGACCTCCGCGCCGATTCCCGTGCAAGCCGATTCCCCTGAAAGGACGTGGAGTTGAGCACCATCGGTACGGTTCGTGGAGGCATCGGCACCCGGCTTCCCGCCCTCACCCGGCGCCCCGCCGCGGCACCGGGCCCGGACGGTCCGGGCGCCTCGGCCGACGAGGTCGCGCGGTGGCTGTCCGATCGGGTGCGGGCCGACCGCTTCCGGGTCGAGCGCATCCCGTTCGACCGGCTCCGCGGGTGGTCCTTCGCCCCGGACACCGGCGACCTGGTCCACGACAGCGGGCGCTTCTTCTCGATCCAGGGCGTCGAGGTGGAGACGGCCGACGGCCCGGTGCCGACCTGGCGCCAGCCCATCATCGACCAGCCCGAGGTCGGCATCCTGGGGATCATCGCCAAGGACTTCGGCGGGGTGCGCCACTACCTGATGCAGGCGAAGATGGAGCCGGGCAACCCCAACATCGTCCAGCTCTCCCCCACCGTGCAGGCGACCCACAGCAACTACACCGGCGTGCACAAGGGCGCTCCGGTCGCCTACCTGGAGTACTTCCTCGATCCGTCCCGGGGGCGTCCCGTCGCGGACGTGCTGCAGTCCGAGCACGGCGACTGGTTCAACCGGAAGTTCAACCGGAACACGATCGTGCTGGTCGACGAGGAGGTGCCGGTCGCCGAGAACTTCCGCTGGCTGACCCTCGACCGGATCGCCGCGCTGCTGCACCGCGACAACCTCGTCAACATGGACGCCCGCACGGTGCTCTCCTGCCTCCCCCTCCCCGTCTCGGGAGCGAGCGGGCTGATCTCCGTGGAGCACATCGAGGGCTGGCTGGCCGCGGAGCGGGCCCGCCGCTCGCTGCGGGTACGGCGCGTCCCGCTGCGCGACACCGGGGGCTGGGTGCGGACCGCGCACGCGATCCGCCGGGTGCCGGACCGCCACTTCCGCGTGGTCGCGGTGGCCGTCGAGGCGGGCAGCCGCGAGGTGGCCCAGTGGACGCAGCCGCTGGTCGAACCCGTACGGCTGGGGCTGAGCGCCTTCGTGCTGCGGTACTTCTCGGGCGTGCCGCACCTGCTGGCCCGGGCCGGCGTGGAGGTCGGGTTCCAGGAGATCGCGGAACTCGCGCCGACGGTGCAGTGCACCCCGGAGCACCACCGCGGCCTCCCCCGCGGGCCCCGCCACCACTTCCTGGACGTGGTCGAGACCGCCGCGCCCTCCCGCGTCCGCTACTCGGCCCTCCACTCCGAGGAGGGCGGCCGCTTCCTGAACGCGGTGAGCCGCTACGCCATCGTGGAGGCGGACGGAGCCCAGGCGCCGTCCCAACCACCGCCCGGCTACTGCTGGGTGACACCTGGTCAGCTCTCCGCGCTGGTGACCCGCGGCGGGCGGGTGAACGTCCAGGCCCGCACCCTGCTCTCGGCGCTGACCACGCGCGCCGTCCGGCTCTGATCCCCCGGCACGCCGTCCACCGGGGTGCGGGACCGCCACCGCGCGACCGGTGGACCCGCCCCCGCCACGCCCCGAACTCCGCCGCCACGTCCATCACCAGGGAGAGCACGTCATGACGGACACCACCGCACCGACCGCCGTCCCCGACCGGGCCGAGATCCTCCGCCGGGCGCGCGAGGTGACGCCGGTACTGAGGAACAACGCGCCCTGGGGCGACGAGAACCGGCGCCTGTCGAAGGAGACCGTCTCGGTCCTGGCCGACGCCGGCCTGCTCCGCACCCGGATCCCCAGGCGCCTCGGCGGATTCGAGGCCGACATGCGCACCCAGGCCGAGCTCCTGGTGGAGCTGGCCCGCGCCGACGGCGCGGCGTCCTGGACGGCCGGCGTCTGGTCGATCAGCGCCTGGGTCGCCGCACTGTTCCCGGACGAGGTGCAGGACCGGGTCTTCGCCTCCCCGGACGCCCTGGTCAGCGGCATCATCAGCCCGACGGCCACCGCCGTCCCGGTCGACGGCGGCATCCTCGTCAACGGCTCCTGGAAGTTCAACAGCGGTGTCCAGCACAGCACGTGGGACACCAACGCGGCGGTCCTGCTCACCCCCGGCGCGGCCCCGCAGCCCATCATGACGCTGATCCCGGTCTCCGACCTGGAGGTGCTCGACGACTGGCACACCGTGGGGCTGCGCGGCTCCGGCAGCGTCACCACGGTCGCGCGGGACGTCTTCGTCCCCGCGGAGCGCTTCATCCCGATGGAGCCGGTCATGATCGGCGGCGGCGGGCGGGGCGGCAACGCCGGCTCGGAGATCTACCGGGCCCCGATCATGCCGACGGCCTGCGCGACGGTGAGCGCGACCGCGCTCGGCCTCGCGATCGCCGCGAAGGACGCCTTCTTCGAGCGCCTCCCCGACCGGCGGATCACCTACACCGACTACACCGACCAGCGCGAGGCGCCGCTGACCCACCTCCAGGTCGCGGAGGCCGCGGTGAAGATCGACGAGGCGGAGTTCCACTGCTACCGCCTCGCGGACCTCGTCGACGCGAAGAACGCCGCCGACGAGCCCTGGACACTGGAGGAGCGCGCCCTGGCGCGTCTGGAGACCGGCGCGGTCTGCGCGCGCGTGAAGGAGGCGGTGGACATCCTGGCCACCGCGAGCGGGGCGTCCTCGGTCTACCTGGACGTGCCGATCCAGCGGATCGAGCGGGACGTCCGGACCCTCCACCTGCACGCCGTCATGCACCCGAACACCAACCTCGAACTCTACGGCCGGCTGTTGTGCGGCCTGGCACCGAACACCCAGTACCTCTGAACCGCCGGTGCGAGCGCGATGCCCGGCCGGAACGAAACGGGAGGCGAACTGTGCTGACGGAGGCCGCGAACGAGGCCGCGCGCCCGGACCTGTCCGCGCCGGTCAGCGAGGCGGGCCGCAGGCTGCTCGGCCTCGTCTCCGAGCAGGTGCCGGCGATCCGCGCCGACGCCGACGCACGGGACCGGACCGGCACCTTCCCGGTCGAGGTCTTCGAACGCTTCGCCCGCGCCGGCGTGCTCGGCGGCACCGTCCCGGCGGAGCTCGGCGGGCTCGGCGTGGACCGCCTCCACGACGTCGCCCTGGCGCTCCAGGAGGTGGCCCGGGCCGACGCCTCGACGGCGCTCGCCCTGCACGTCCAGTTCAGCCGGGGCCTGACGCTGGCGTACGAGTGGCGCAACGGCAAGCCGGAGGCGGCGGCGCTCGCCGAGCGGGTGCTGCGCGCCATGGCGACCGGCGAGGCGCGGGTGTGCGGCGCCGTCAAGGACCCCCCGGGCACCGTGACGCGGCTGGAGCCGGACGGCTCCGGCGGCTGGCTGCTCTCCGGCCGCAAGACGCTGGTGAGCATGGCCCCGGTGGCCACCCACTTCTTCGCCTACGCCCTGGTCGAGGCGGACGGCCGCACCTGCCTCGCGGCGCCCCTCGTCGCCCTCGGCACCCCCGGCCTGGCCGTCCTGGACAC
>NZ_JBHVET010000828.1:0-3444 GCF_042802135.1 Kitasatospora sp. NPDC057512 | reverse complement strand
CGCCCACCGGGTGCCGCAGCGGCTGCAGGTCACCCGGACCGAGTGCGCCGCCGCCTGCCTGGCCATGGTGCTCAGCCACTACGGACGAGACTCCACGGTGGCCGACTGCCGCCCGCTGCTCGGCGCGGGACGCGACGGCGCCTCGGCGGCCGTGCTGGTCGACGCGGCGCGGCAGGCCGGGCTGACCGTCCGCGTCGACCGCGGCCCGGCCGCACTGGAGCAGCCGCTGCGCGGCCCGGTCATCGCCTACCTGAGGACCCACCACTTCGTCGTCCTGGAGCGGATCGACCGCCGGTCCGTCCGCCTGGTCGACCCGGCCGGCGGGCGCCGCCAGATCTCCCGGCAGGACTTCGACGGCCTGTACGGCGGCGTGACGGTCGCCCTGGAGCCGGGCGAGTCCTTCGAGGAGCGGCACACCCCGCTGCGCGACCGCCCGATGGTCCGCTACCTGCGGCGCTTCCTGGCCGCCCCGGGCGGACGCTCCCTGCTCGCCCTGACCGCGCTGGTCACCGGGCTGCTGCAACTGCTGGGCCTGGCCGTCCCGTTGCTCACCCGCACCGTGGTGGACTCGCTCCTCCCGCAGCACCGCACGGACCTGCCCGCCCTGCTGGCCCTGTCCGCCGTCGGCATCGCCCTGCTCACCGGACTGCTGACCGCCCTGCGCGCACTGGCGCTGCTCGCCCTGCGCCGGCGCGGCGACCTGGTGCTGACCCGCTCCTTCGTCGAACACCTCTTCCGGCTGCCGCTGCGGTTCTTCCTCGAACGGGGCCGCGGCGACCTGCTGATGCGTACGTCCAGCGTCTCCAGCACCCGGGAGACCCTGACCCAGCAGCTGATGACCGTGGCCCTGGACGGCGTCCTGCTGGTCGGCTACCTGGTCGCCGTCGTGCTGCTCCAGCCCCTCTACCTGCTGGCCGTCGCCCCGCTGTTCCTCCTGCAACTGCTCCTGGTGGTGCACGCCCACCGCCGGCTGCGCAACCTCGCCCAACTGGAGCTGGTCGCCAAGGCGGAGGAGCAGAGCTACCTGGTCGAGGCGCTGGAGGCGATCCTGCCGCTCAAGGCGAACGGCGTGGAGAGCCGCGCCGTGGAGCACTGGCAGGGGCTGTTCACCCGGTACCAGGGCGCGATGCTGCGGCGCGGACGCGCCACCGCCGGGCTCTCCGGGGCGCAGCGGGCGATGACCTCGCTCGGGCCGCTGCTCATGCTCGGCGTCGGCGCCTGGATGGTCATGACCGGGCGCTCCACCCTGGGCACCATGCTGGCCGCGAACAGCCTGGTGCTGTCCGTCCTGGCGCCGCTGGAGACCCTGTCGACCACCGGTCAGCTCTACCTCACCGTCAACGCCCAGGTGGAACGCCTCTTCGACGTCCTCGACGCCCCGGCGGAGACCGGCGGCCGGCTGCGGCTCGGCACGCGGAAGGCGACCTCCGTGGACGTCCGCGCGCTGACCTTCCGCTACCAGGCGTCCGGCCCGCCGGCCCTCAGCGGGATCGACCTGTCCGTCGCCGCCGGCGGCAAGCTGGGCATCGTCGGCCGCACCGGGTCCGGCAAGAGCACCCTGGCCCTGCTGCTGCTCGGGCTGCTCCCGCCCGACGAGGGGACGGTGCGCCACGACGGCGTGCCGATCGACCGGCTCGACCTCGCCGACCTGCGCGCCCACTGCGGCGCCGTGCTGCAGGAGCTGAGCCTGTTCGGCGGCAGCATCCGGGACAACCTGACCCTCGGACGACCGGACGCCGAGGACGCCGAGGTGATCCGGGCCGCGCGGATCGCCGGGCTGCACGAGGACGTGCTGGCCCTGCCGATGGGGTACGACACGCCCGTCGGCGAGAGCGGCTCGGCGCTCTCGGCCGGCCAGCGCCAACGGGTCGCCCTGGCCCGGGCCCTGGTGCACCGGCCGCGGCTGCTGCTGCTCGACGAGGCGACCAGCCACCTCGATCCGCAGACCGAACGCCAGGTCGACGGCGCGCTCGCGGAGCTGGCCGTCACCCGGATCGTCGTCTCCCACCGGCTGAACGCCGTGCGCAACGCCGACCAGATCCTCGTCCTCGAACACGGCCGGATCGTCCAACGCGGCCGCCACGACGAGCTGATCGAGCAGGAGGGCGCGTACCGCCTGCTGTTCGGCGCGGCCGACACCGACGTGCGCCCCGCCGCGAGCCACTGAGTCCGACGGGCCACCGTTCCGACGGACCACCTCCGACGGGCCGCCTCACGCCCGTCCCCACGAACCCCGGTCGGCCGCCCGGCCGTCCGGTCGAGGAACCACCACCGAAAGGCAGGAACGCCATGAGCGACAACAGCACCGCCCGCGCGTGGAAGGACCCCGAGGACGCGGCCCGCGCCGCCGCCCCCGCCCACCCGTCCGGCGAGGTCGACCTCGGCCTGTTCGTCGGCGGCCTGTCCGACGAGGAGGGCGGCACCGAGGCCCTCGGCACCGGCGGCTGCTGCCCCACCTGGGCCACCGGAACCCACTGCTGACGGCCGGCGCCTCCCGGCCCGGAGCGGAAGGAGTCGAACCATGAGCGACGAGGAGACCGTCCGGTCCTGGAAGGACCCCGAGACGGCCCGCACCACGCCCGGCCACCCGCTGGGCGAGCCCGACCTCACCGCCCTCAGCGGCGGCGAGGAGCCGGTGACCGTCTTGGAGATGTGCACCGGCCAGACCGCCTGCGGCACCTGCGGCGGATTCACCTTCGGCTGCTGCTGAACGCCCCCTGCCGAACGACCCTGAAGGAGTCGAACCATGAGCAACGAGGACATCGTCCGGTCCTGGAAGGACCCCGAGACGGCCCGCACCGCCCCCGGCCACCCGGTCGGCGAGCCCGACCTCACCGCCCTCAGCGGCGGCGAGGAGCAGATCACCGTCTACGACATCTGCACCACCAACCAGACCGGGTGCGGCACCTGCGGCAGCTTCACGTTCGGCTGCTGCTGAACGCCCCCTGCCGAGCGACCCCGAAGGAGTCGAACCATGAGCGACGAGGACATCGTCCGGTCCTGGAAGGACCCCGAGACGGCCCGCACCGCCCCCGGCCACCCGCTGGGCGAGCCCGACCTCACCGCCCTCAGCGGCGGCGAGGAGCAGATCACCAACAACGACCTCTGCAACAACACCGAGCGGAGCTGGTGCAGCACCTGCGGCGCCTTCACCCTCGGCTGCTGCTGAGCGGCCCGGAGGGAGTCGGACCATGAGCGACGAGGAGACCGTCCGGTCCTGGAAGGACCCCGAGACGGCCCGCACCGCGCCCGGCCACCCGCTGGGCGAACCGGACCTGACCGCCCTCAGCGGCGGTGAGGAGCCCTTCACCAACAACGACGTCTGCAACAGCACCGACCAGAGCTGGTGCGGCACCTGCGGCAGCTTCAGCTACGGCTGCTGCTGACCCGCGAACCAGCCCGCACCACCCCGCACCGGACGTCGGGTCCGGCCCTCCCCCGAGG
>NZ_JBHVET010000827.1:0-3445 GCF_042802135.1 Kitasatospora sp. NPDC057512 | reverse complement strand
CCCTGGCGGCGGTCTCCGCGGCCTACGACCTCGCCCCGGTCGCCCAGGACGCGCCGCAGCCGGCCACCTCCTTCCGCTTCGCCGACGGCGCGCCGGGGGTCCTGGGCTTCATCCCCTCGGTGACGAAGCCCTTCTGCGACAGCTGCAACCGCATGCGGACCACGGCCGAAGGGGCCTTCCGCGTCTGCCTGTTCGCGCTGGGGGAGACCGACCTGCGCACCGCGCTCCGCTCGGGTGCCGACGACGCCGAACTGGAACGGCTGGTCCGCGAGGCGCTGTGGCACAAGTGGCCCGGACACAAGATCAACCACCCCGACTTCGTCCGGCCCGACCGCAGCATGTCGATGATCGGCGGCTGAACGCCGTGAACGCCCGTGTGGTCTCCTTCACCTGGGGCCGGGGGCTGGGCCACGTCTCCCGCCAGATCGCCGTCCACCGCGAACTGCGCGGGCTGGGCCGGGACTCCCTGCTGCTGACCGAGCGGCCCCAACGCCTGATCGACGACTACGGCTTCGCCCAGACCGTCCTGCCCACCGACGTCGACAGCCTGGTCGGCGAGGCCCTGCACGGGACCGGCCCCGCGGTGGACCACGGCCTCGCCCGGGCCATGGTCACCTGGGTGCTGCGACCGGACGACGTGGTGCTGCACGACGTGACGGTGCAGCGGGAACTGTACGACCAGGCCGCCCGGCTGGGCTGCCCCCAGTTCCTGGTGCACCGCTTCCAGCGCAACCGCCCCGACCCACCGCACTGGATCTCCCGCCACGCGCCCGGCATCGGCACGGTCTACCTGCTGGGCGAGCCGGGGCAGGAGGAGACCGTCCACGGGGTGCGCGTGCTGGGGGTGCCCCATGTCGTCCGGCCGCTGCTCGACGACCGATCGCCCTGGCCCGAGGAGACCCGCGCCCTACGGGTCGCCGTGGTGGCCGGCGGCGGCGGGCACGACGACGCTCCCGGATTCCTCACGGCCGCGCTGCACGGCATCCGCGAGCTCACGCGCCGACGGCCCGCCGCCGACGGTGTCGACGTCCTGGTGCTCACCGGCCCGCACTTCGACGGAGCCGTCCTCGTGCCGCCCGGCCTGCCCGGGCCGGTGCGGGTCCGCCCGTACCTGGGGCCCACCTACGACGTGTACCGGCATGCCGACGCCGCGATCACCCACGCCGGGTACAACACCGTGCAGGAACTGGTCCGTTCCGGCGTGCCGGTCGTGGCCGTCCCCGGCGTCCGCGACTTCGACGACCAGCGCGTCCACCTGAAGGCCGCCGCCGGCCCGAACGTGGTGGTCGCCGCCGCCGACGAGCACGCCATCGCCCGCGCCCGGGCCTACGCCCAGACCCCCCCGGCCGGCACCCGGGCCCGGCCGGCCGCCGCCCCCGCCCGAGCGGCGGACGGCGCCGCCCGGATCGCCCTCGACCTGGTCGCTGCCACCTCCCGCGGCAGCGGCACGGGGGCGCCGTGATGCCCGGACATCCACCCTGTTCGACACCCGCCGCCCAGGCCGGACTCCGAGGCCCACACGGCCCCGGATGCCCTCGTAGAACCCGGCTTCCACTCTTTCGGGGGACGCGCAACTGGTGGCTTCGCCCACGGTATCGGCGTGGCGTGCATGCTTCTGACCTGACCGCAGGAGTTCCACAGCAGTGAGGAGTACACCCATGAGCTATCTCGCCATCAACAGCGCGGGTGAGGACGAGAACAGCGACGACGAGGCCTCGTCCGACACGGCGGCGGAGGTGCGGAGCCTGCTCCGTGACGTCGCCGAGCGGGAGGACGTCCCCCAGGATCTGAGGCAGCGCGCCCAGGCGATCACGGGGCAGTAGGGGCCGGTGCGCCCCGCGGTTCCTCCGCTGTCTCCACTGCGGTCCTGGCGCCCCACGGCTCCAGGACCGCACCGATTCCCAGGACTGTGGACGCCCCGACCGTCCTCCCCTTCATCCGTCGGCTCCGTGCGTTCGTCCTGCGGGACTGCCCGGGTCGGATTCGGTTCCTGCTCTTCTGTGATGGAGTGCGTATGCGCGCGACTGCCCGCCGGGTGGCGGCTGTTCTCCTGCTGATCGTGCCGTTGATCGGCGGTGCCGGTGGCGCGAGTGCCACAACCGGGCTGGGCGAACCGCTGGTTGCGGTGACGCAGTCCTCGGCGGCGGTGCCGGGCGAGTACATCGTCAGGGTCAAGCCCGCGTTCTCGCCGGAGGCGGTACTGCGCGACCTCGGCGTCCGGGCCCGGTTCACCTACGGCACCGCGCTGCGCGGCTTCGCCGCCCCGCTCACCGCGCTCCAACTGCGGACCGTACGCGGTCTGCCCGCGGTCGAGGCGATCGAGGAGAACGCCCGGACGGGCATCGATGCTCCTCCCCCGCGCCCTCGGCCCTCGGAGGCGACCAGGAGCGGTTCCGTGCGGGACGGGCGGACGCGGCGCACCGGTACCGCGGGCGCGCCCAGGACGACGGTCGAGGCGGCGAGTTGGGGCCTGGACCGGATCGACCAGCGCTACCTCCCGCTCGACGGGCTCTTCACCGTCAACGGGACCGGCGAGGGTGTCACGGCGTACATCGTCGACACCGGCATCGAGACCGGGAACGAGGAGTTCGAAGGGCGGGCCACCATGGGGTTCGACGCCATGGACGACGGCCACCACGGCCAGGACTGCCACTCCCACGGCACCCACGTGGCCGGCACCGTCGGCGGCCGGACCTACGGCGTGGCCCGCTCGGTCTCCCTGGTCGCCGTCCGGGTGCTCGACTGCCAGGGAGAGGGCTCCGCCGCGGCCTCCCTGGCGGGCCTGGACTGGGTCGCCGCCCACGCCCGGCGGCCGGCGGTACTGAACGCCTCCCTCGGCGGGCCCGCCTCCGAGGCGCTCGACGCGGCCGTGGACGCGGTGGCGGACCTGGGCGTGCTGCCCGTCATCTCGGCCGGAAACGACGCCCAGGACGCCTGCGCGGCCTCTCCCGCCCGCGCACGGAAGGCCCTCACCGTCGGCGCGGTCAACAAGCAGGACCGACAGGCCAGCTTCAGCAACTACGGCCCCTGCCTGTCGCTGTACGCGCCCGGCGTCGCCATCGTCTCCGCCAAGCTCGGCGGCGGATCCAGCACGCTCAACGGCACGTCCATGGCCGCGCCCCACGTCACCGGAGCCGCCGCCCTCATCGAACAGCAGGATCCCCTGGCCACCTCCCAGGACGTCCGTGACAGGCTCGTCGCCGACTCCACGAAGGACGTGCTCACCCGCCTCGGCCCCGACTCGCCCAACCGCCTCCTCTACACGGGCGGCCTGTGAGCGGACTCGGCGCCCGGCGGCACCTGCTGTCCACCCGGATCGAGGGCTTCCGGCCGTTCGACGTCGCCCGCTTCCCGGTCCCGGACAGCCATCGGATCGCCGGGCACGCCGCCCCGGTGGTGGTCGGCGTCCTGCTCACGCTCCCGGCCGGCCGACGCGCTCGGGCGT
>NZ_JBHVET010000826.1:0-3449 GCF_042802135.1 Kitasatospora sp. NPDC057512 | reverse complement strand
GTCACCGACCGGTGCGGGCCGCGGTGCTGTCCGGACGGTTCCGCGCGGCTCCGGGCGGGTGGCGGAAGGCGCCGTCGGCGGCGTCCCGGGGCCGACGCCGGCAGGGTCCGTGGTCGGGAGCAGTCAGTGGGGCAGGGAAGAATGCCCTACGACGAACAGGGCAGCGGAAGGTGGCAGGTCCAGTGGAACCTCGGATCATCGGCAGCGGCACGGACGAGCACCTCGCGGACCCCTTCGGGAGCGCCGCGCTGCGCCGGCGGGTGCTGGACGCCTGGGCCGCCTCGCCGTCCCGGTTCCGGGAGGACGCCAACGCCGAGGAGGAGTTGGCGCTCGGCGGCTACCGGGACCGCCTGGTCGTCGAGTTGGCGCAGAACGCGGCCGACGCCGCGGTCCGGGCCGGCCACGGCCCCGGCCGGCTGCGGCTGACCCTCGCCGACGGCGTGCTCGCCGCCGCCAACACCGGCGCCCCGCTGGACGCGGCCGCCGTCGAGTCGCTGTCCACCCTGCGCGCCTCCTCCAAGCGCGGCGAGGCGCCCGCCGTGGGCCGGTTCGGGGTCGGCTTCGCCGCCGTCCTCGCCGTCACCGACGAGCCCGCCGTGCTGGGCGCCGGCGGCGGGGTGCGCTGGTCGCTCGGCGAGGCCCGGTCGCTGGCCGGGGCCCAGCCCGAGCTGGCCGACGAGCTGCGCCGCCGGGACGGCCACGTGCCGCTGCTGCGGCTGCCGTTCGCGGCCGAGGGCACCGCCCCGGAGGGCTACGACACGGTGGTCGTGCTGCCGCTGCGGGACGCCGCCGCCGAGGACCTGACCCGCCGTCTGCTGGCCGGGATCGACGACGCGCTGCTGCTCACCCTGCCCGGCCTGCGCGAGGTCGTGGTGGAGACCCCGGACGGCGTCCGGACGCTCACCCGGGACGCCGCCGAGACCCGCCCGGACGGGGTCACCGAGGTCACCGTCACCGACGACGCGGACGGCCGGCCGCGGCGGACGGTCTGGCAGACCGCCGGCGCCTCCGGCACGCTCGCCGCCGAGCTGCTGGCCGACCGGCCCACCGAGGAGCGCGCCCGCCCGTACTGGACGGTGACCTGGGCCGTCCCGGTCGGCGAGGACGGCGCCCCGCAGCGCCCCCGGATCGCCTCCGTGCTGCACGCGCCCACCCCCAGTGACGAGCCGGTCGGCCTGCCCGCGCTGCTGATCGCCTCCTATCCGCTGGACTCCACCCGCCGGCACGTCGCCCCCGGCCCGCTGGCCGACTTCCTCACCGAGCGGGCCGCCGACAGCTACGCCGAGCTGCTGCGCGCCCGCGGCGCCGACCTCGGCTCGCTCGGCCTCGTCCCGGCCCCGCTCGGCCAGGGCGCGCTGGACAACGCGCTGCGCGCCGGGGTGCTCTCCCGGCTGCCCGACACGCCGTTCCTGCCGCACCCGGCGCCGGTCGAGGAGGGCACGCCCGCGCTGCGGCCCCGGGACGCCACGCTGCTGGAGGGCGCGGACGGATCGGTGGTCGAGGCGCTCTCGCCGATCTTCCCCGGGCTGCTGCCGGCCGGCCTGGAGCGCCGCACCGAGCTGCGGGTGCTGAACGTGCGCCGGGTGCCGCTGGCCGAGGTGGTGGACCAGCTCGGCGGCCTGGACCGCGAGCCCGCCTGGTGGCGCAACCTGTACGCGGCGCTCGGCGCGGCCGACCCGGAGGCGCTCGGCGCGCTGCCCGTCCCGCTCGCCGACGGGCGGACGGTCACCGGGCCGCGGCGCGTCCTGCTGCCCTCCGAGGACGCCGACTGGGCGGCCTTCCCCGGCTACCCCGGGTCGCTCGCGGGCGCGCTCGCCGCACTCGACCTGCGGCTGGCCCACCCCGAGGCCGCCCACCCGCTGCTGGCCAGGCTCGGCGCCGGCACCGCCACCCCGGCCGGGGTGCTGGACACCCCCGAGGCGCGGGCCGCCGTCGCCCGCTCCTACGAGCTGGCCGAGGACGACCTCGACGCGGCGCTCGAACTCGCCGACGCCGTCCTGGCGTTGGTGAAGGCCGCCGCCCCGGAGCCGGGCGCCCACCCCTGGCTGGCCCGGCTGGCGCTGCTCGACGACGAGGGCGAGCCCGCCCGCGCCGGCGAACTCGTGCTGCCCGGAAGCCCGTTCGCCGCGCTCGCCCGCGAGGAGGACGCCGGCTGGGTGGACGACGAGCTGCTGGAGCGCTGGGGGTCCGAGGTGCTCGCCGCGGTCGGCGTGCTGGCCGACTTCGTGCTGGTGCGCGCCGAGGACGTGGTGCTCGACCCGGACGACCTGGAGCGGCTCGACCCCACCGCCCCGGCCGACCGCGCGGCCGGCGGCCACCCCACCGGCCTGCTGGACGAGGCGCCGGACGGGCTCGCCGAGTGGGCCGAGGACGCGCTGGAGGCGCTGCAGGCCGACGAGGCGGTCGGCGTCCCGCCGGTGGCCGCCGAGCTGCTGGCCGTGCGCGACCTCGACCTGGTGGACGACGACGCCTGGCCGGAGGCGCTCGCCGCGCTGGCCCGCCCGCCGTACCGGGAGGCCGTGGTCGGCCCGGTGCGCACCCTGCTGCCGGACGGCTCGTACGCCGACCTGCCGCCGTACACCGCCTGGTGGCTGCGCGACCACCCGGTGCTGGCGGGCCGTGAGCCGGCCGGTCTGCGCGCCGCCGGGGCCGACCCGCTGCTGCGCGGCCTGTACGACGAGGCCCGCACCACCCTGGACGAGCAGTTCCTGCACGCGCTCGGGGTGCGCACCACGCTGGCCGCGCTGCTCGCCGAGCCGCACGGGCCGGACGAGGTGCTGGACCGGATGACCGACCCGGACGCCGAGGTCGGCCACCGCCAGCTGCACGGCATCCACACCGCGCTGGCCCGGGTCGACCGGGAGCGGATCGAGCCGCTGGACGTGGTGCGGGCGCTGCCGCCGCTGGACCCGGCCACCGGGCGCCGGCCGGCCCACACCGTGGTGGTGGACGCCACCGAGGCGGTCGTCGCCGACGCCCCCGACCTGGTCCAGCTGCTGCACCCGTACCCGCTGCTGCCGGTCGCCCCGGCGCTGGCCGCCGACCTCGCCGAGCGGCTGCACGTGTCGCTGGCCAGCGAGGTGGCGGGCGGCCGGGTGCTGTCCGAGGGCGTGCTGCACCGGGTCCCGGCGGTGGTGCGGGAGCTGCTGCCCGGCTGCCCGGTCGCCTACGAGGAGCACGAGGAGCTGCTGGTCGTCGGGCCGGACGGCGGCGAGGCGGCGGTGGACTGGCGCTGGGACACCGGGGCGGACACCCCGGAGCCGCCGTACGACCCGGAGCTGGCCGAGGCCGGCGACGAGGACGACGAGTTCGAGGTCCCGCCGGTGCCCGGCCTGCTGCACGCGGCCACCCCGGAGGGGCTCGCCGCCGGGCTGGCCTGGTCGGTCGGGCAGTGGCACCGCCGTTTCGAGGTGCTGGCCGCGCTCAGCGAGCCCGACCGCGCCTACGAG
>NZ_JBHVET010000825.1:0-3450 GCF_042802135.1 Kitasatospora sp. NPDC057512 | reverse complement strand
GTACTCGGCCGTGCAGGTCACCGACGCACCAGGGGCGAGCGAGGCCGCACCCGGCGGGCAGGAGACCACCGGCGGCACCCCAGCGCCCGAGAACGCCGTCTCGTTCACCGTGACATTCGCCAGCGTCACGTTCCCGGTGTTCGTCACCAGGAAGCTGTAGTCCACGACCTGACCGACGGCCGAAACCGTCGTCGGCGAAGCCGACTTCAGGATCGTGAGCGCCGGCTCGGGGGTGTTCGGGACGCTGGTCGAGGACGGCGGGGAGGTGACCGGCGGGCCGGACGGCGGAGTGCCCGTCGCCGTCGCGGTGTTGGTGATCTTTCCTCGGTCGATGTCCGCCTGGGTGACCGTGTAGCTGGCCGTGCAGGTGATCGACGCACCGGGGGCGAGCGAGGCCGCACCCGGCGGGCAGGTCACCACCGGCGGCGCCCCGGAACCGGAGAACGCCGTCTCGTTCACCGTGACATTCGTCAGCGTCACGTTCCCGGTGTTCGTCACCAGGTATGCGTAGTGCAGCACCTGGCCCGCCGCCGTCAGCGCCGTCGCGTCCACCGACTTGACGATGGTGATCGCCGGGTTGGCCGTGGCCGTGACGGTCACGGTGGACGGCGGGGTGGTGACCGGCGGGCCGGACGGCGGAGTGCCCGTCGCCGTCGCCGTGTTGGTGATGCTGCCCGCGTTGAGGTCCGCCTGTGTCACCGTGTAGGCGGCCGTGCAGGTGACCGACGCCCCGGGGGCGAGCGAGGCCGCACCCGGCGGGCAGGTCACCACGGGTGGTGCCCCGGCGCCCGAGAACGCCGTCTCGTTCACCGTCACGTCCGTCAGCGTCACGTTCCCGGCGTTCGTCACCAGGAAGCTGTAGTCCACGACCTGCCCGACCGCCGACACCGTCGTCGGCGCCGCCGTCTTCGCGATGGTGAGCGCGGGCGTCGCCGGGATCGGGGTGTTCGTGAAGGTGCAGAGCACCGTCGGACTGTTCTTGTCCTCCACCGTCGGCGGGAACCGCAGGTTGAAGGTGGTCACCCCGCTGCCCGAGGCGACCGGGGCGTTGTCGTTGGCCGTGTCGACGCAGTCGTAGGTGGTGGTGTAGTCGGAGAGGCTTCCCGAGGCCGCCGTCTCGGTGAGAGTGTAGGTGGTGCCGGACAGCGCGATGACCGGGCCGGCGGCGGGCGACTGGACGCCCGTGCTGGTGCCGGTCGTGGTGGCCGTGTTGCCCTGGGTGATGCCACCGCCGGTGATCGCCAGGGTGAACTGGTCGTCGGACGTGGTCGACTCGGCGAACCGGCCGACGATGTCCTTCTGCAGGGTCAGGGTCGGGTTGGTCGAGCAGGCGCCGAGGTCCACGGAGAGGAAGGCGTTGTTGGAGTACGGCGTGGGACCGGCCGTGACCGCGCCGGTGTTCGGGTTGAGCCGCTCCAGGTAGGTGGTGGTCCCCGAGGCGAACTCGATGTAGAGGTTGCCGACGTTGTCGAAGGCCGCCCCGTTGAAGGACCTGTTCGTCGGGTTGTCCAGGGTGCTCAGCGTCGTGCTGGTCAGCGGCTCACCGGTGGCCGACCCCGTGGTGGGGATCGGTGCGGACACCCGGCCGATGGCGGCGTCGGTGCCGACGGAGGAGAGGATGTAGAGGTTGCCGCCCGCGTCGAAGGTGATGTCGCCGTTGGGGCCGGAGGTTCCGGTGACCGGCAGGTCGAACGTGCCGATCACGCCCGGGATCGCGGTGTTGGTGGTGGTGTTGAACCCGTAGAGGGTGGCCACGCCGGGCGTGGTCGCGGTACCGGGCTCGAAGCTGGCGTAGTAGTAGACGCCGTTGACCGGGTTCACCGCGCCGGCGACGAAGGAGTCGCTGGTGGGGCCGGCGGATCCGGGGTAGACGGTCCAGGCGCCGGTGGCCGCGTTGTAGCCGTACACGTTGACGGACCCGCTGACGGCCGGCGTCTGGTCGACCACGTAGGCGGCGGTGCCGCCGTCCGTGATGCCGAGGGCGTTCGTGAAGCCGGAGCCGGCGGGGAGCGTGCTCACCGTCGTGGCGGTCACGCTGGAGCCGCGGACGGTGCCGGTGGCCAGGGCCAGCAGGGTGCCCGTGCCGGCTCCCGAGGAGCCGCGCTGGACGGCGTAGATCGTGTTGCCGCTGCAGTCCAAGGGGGTGCCGGGTGCCCGGGGCGCGTGGCCGGCCGGGGCGGTACCCGACGGGGGAACGCTCTCAGCGGACGGGGCGGACGGTGCGGACGCCGGGGCCGACGGAGGCTCGGGAACGCTCACGGCGGACGGTACGGCCGACGAGGACCGGGACGGGGACGGGGGCGGGGCCTGCCACTCCAGCACCACGAGGCCGTCACGTCCGTCGCGTCCGTCGCGGTCGCCCGGCTTCACCGAGGCGGCGGCGGGAGCGGTGCCGCCGAAGCCCGCCCCGGCGACGTACTGGCGCTCGGTCACGTGGGACGCCAGGCCGGCCGGCCCGTCGCCGCCCGCGGAGCCGGCGGCCGCGCCGCCCGCGCTCGGGGAGGTGCCGCCGTCGGCCGCCAGCAGGGTGCGGGCCGAGGCGTGCGGCTCGTCGGACAGGACGCGGGAGGCGCCGCCACCGAGGGGCGCGCGAGTCGCCGGGGAGAACGGGTCCTCGAAGTGCGCCCGCCCGCCCTTACCCGGGACCACCGTCAGCCGCTGCCCCGGCGTCACGTCCAGCAGTGCCGTCGCGAAGGCACCGGCGGCACCCGACCGGCTCCGGTGGTCGGCGCCTGCCGTTCCCGAGGGGTTGTCGGCGGCCGCGCCCGCGCCCCAGGCCTTCGCCCGGACGGAGGTGACGCCGGGGGGAACGGTGAAGTCCTGGCCGCCGCCAGTGTGGGCGAAGGCCAGGCAGTCGGTGTACCCCGGGTCGGGCGGGCAGGCCTGGGCGGCGTGCGCGGCGGGGGCGGCCATCAGCGGGACGAGCGACAGCGGGGCCAGCGTCAGCACCGCTGCCAGCGCTCCGGACCAGCCGCGCCGCTTCGGCGCGGCACGGTTCGACGGACGAGCCGGGACGGTACGGCCCCGCACCCCGAAGGCCGGGGCCGGGCCCCAGCGACGTCTGACTTTGGGCATCGAGGACTCTCCAGGGTGTGCACAGGACTCTGGATGACGGAGTGAACACGCCATTGGGCGACGGGACGACTATGCCGTCTCCACCATCCGGGTCGGTCCGGCACGCTGGGGAGGTCATCCCGGCGGCCCACACGAACGGGCCGACCACCGCGCTCGACACCCGTCGCACGCCCCCGTCGCGGGGTGCGACCGACCGTGACGTCATCGACTCGGAACAGTGCCACGTCTGTTGACGCATCGTCATATGAGCGGACCGCATTGAACAGCACCGGCCCGCACCCGCGCCGGTGAGGGTTGGCCGGCCCGTCGGATCGACCGGTGAACGCCGCCGGACGCGGTGAGGCCGGTGCCGTCCGGGAGCGGTGGCTTCCGGGC
>NZ_JBHVET010000824.1:0-3455 GCF_042802135.1 Kitasatospora sp. NPDC057512 | reverse complement strand
GCCCCCAAGGCCGCCGCCCCGGCGCCGGCCGAGACCGCTGCCGCCGCCGGCCCCGAGCTGATCCAGCTCCGCGGCCCGGCGAAGGCCGTCGCCACCAACATGGACGCCTCGCTGGAGGTGCCGACCGCGACCTCGGTCCGCGCCGTGCCGGCCAAGCTGTTGATCGACAACCGCATCGTCATCAACAACCACCTGCAGCGCGCCCGCGGCGGCAAGGTCTCCTTCACCCACCTGATCGGCTACGCCCTGGTCCAGGCCATCAAGGCCGCCCCGGGCATGAACTACAGCTACAAGGTGGAGAACGGCAAGGCCTTCCTGGTCAAGCCGGAGCACGTCAACCTCGGCCTGGCCATCGACCTGGTCAAGCCGAACGGCGACCGCCAGCTGGTCGTCGCGGCCATCAAGAAGGCCGAGACGCTCGACTTCTTCGGCTTCTGGCAGGCCTACGAGGACATCGTCCGCCGGGCCCGCGCCAACAAGCTGACCATGGACGACTTCACCGGCGTCACGGTCTCGCTGACCAACCCCGGCGGCATCGGCACCGTGCACTCCGTGCCGCGCCTGATGCAGAACCAGGGCACCATCGTCGGCGTCGGCGCCATGGAGTACCCGGCCGAGTTCCAGGGCTCCGCCCCGGAGACCCTGTCCCGCCTGGGCGTCTCCAAGATCATGACGCTGACCTCGACCTACGACCACCGCGTCATCCAGGGCGCGGCGTCCGGCGAGTTCCTGCGCGAGATCCACCGCCTGCTGCTCGGCGAGAACGGCTTCTACGACGAGATCTTCGAGTCGCTGCGGATCCCGTACGAGCCGGTCCGCTGGGCCACCGACGTCGCCACCACCCACGACGACGAGGTCAACAAGACCGCGCGCGTCATGGAGCTGATCCACTCCTACCGGGTCCGCGGCCACCTGATGGCCGACACCGACCCGCTGGAGTACAAGCAGCGCAAGCACCCCGACCTGGACGTCACCACCCACGGCCTCACCCTGTGGGACCTGGAGCGCGAGTTCGCCGTCGGCGGCTTCGGCGGCCAGAAGATGATGAAGCTCCGCGACATCCTCGGCCTGCTGCGCAACACGTACTGCCGCACCGTCGGCATCGAGTACATGCACATCCAGGACCCGAAGCAGCGCAAGTGGCTGCAGGAGCGCCTGGAGAAGCCGTACGCGAAGCCCGAGCGCGAGGAGCAGCTGCGGATCCTCCGCCGCCTGAACTCGGCCGAGGCCTTCGAGACCTTCCTGCAGACCAAGTACGTCGGCCAGAAGCGCTTCTCGCTGGAGGGCGGTGAGTCGCTGATCGCGCTGCTGGACGCGACCATCGACTCCGCCGCCGAGCACCGCCTCGACGAGGCCGTCATCGGCATGGCCCACCGCGGCCGCCTGAACGTGCTGGCCAACATCGTCGGCAAGCCGTACGGCAAGATCTTCGGCGAGTTCGAGGGCAACCTCGACCCGAAGTCGATGCACGGCTCCGGCGACGTCAAGTACCACCTGGGCTCCGAGGGCACCTTCACCGGCCTGGACGGCGAGACCATCAAGGTCTCGCTCGCCGCGAACCCCTCCCACCTGGAGACGGTCGACCCGGTCGTCGAGGGCATCGCCCGCGCCAAGCAGGACATCCTGGACCAGGGCGGCACCACCTTCCCGGTGCTGCCGATCCAGATCCACGGCGACGCGGCCTTCGCCGGCCAGGGCGTCGTCGCGGAGACCCTGAACATGTCGCAGCTGCGCGGCTACCGCACCGGCGGCACCGTGCACGTCGTGGTGAACAACCAGGTCGGCTTCACCGCCGCCCCGGCGTCCTCGCGCTCCTCGATGTACTGCACCGACGTGGCCCGCATGATCGAGGCCCCGATCTTCCACGTGAACGGCGACGACCCGGAGGCCGTGGTCCGCGTCGCGCGGCTCGCCTTCGAGTTCCGCCAGGCGTTCCACAAGGACGTGGTGATCGACCTCATCTGCTACCGCCGCCGCGGTCACAACGAGGCCGACAACCCGTCGTTCACCCAGCCGCTGATGTACGACCTGATCGACAAGAAGCGCTCGGTGCGCAAGCTGTACACCGAGGGCCTGATCGGTCGCGGCGACATCACCATGGAAGAGGCGGAGCAGGCGCTCCAGGACTTCCAGGGCCAGCTGGAGAAGGTCTTCGCCGAGGTCCGCGACGCGGCCCAGGCGCCGGCCGACGCCACCGCCGGCAAGCCGGTCGCCGACTTCCCGGTCTCCATCCAGACCGGCATCTCCCAGGAGATGGTCAAGCGGATCGCCGCCTCGCAGGTCAACCACCCGGACTGGCTGACCGTCCACCCGCGCCTGCTGCCGCAGCTGCAGCGCCGCGCCGCCTCGGTCGAGGACAACACCATCGACTGGGCGATGGGCGAGACCCTCGCCATCGGCTCGCTGCTGATGGAGGGCCACCCGGTCCGCCTGGCCGGCCAGGACAGCCGCCGCGGCACCTTCGGCCAGCGGCACGCCGTCCTGATCGACCGCAAGACCGGCGAGGACTACACCCCGCTGCAGTACCTCACCGAGGACCAGGCCCGCTACACCGTCTACGACAGCCTGCTGTCGGAGTACGCGGCCATGGGCTTCGAGTACGGCTACTCGCTGACCCGCCCGAACGCGCTGGTCATGTGGGAGGCGCAGTTCGGCGACTTCGTCAACGGCGCGCAGACCATGGTGGACGAGTACATCGCCTCCGCCGAGCAGAAGTGGGGCCAGCACTCCGGCGTCACCCTGCTGCTGCCGCACGGCTACGAGGGCCAGGGCCCGGACCACTCGTCCGCCCGCCCGGAGCGCTTCCTCCAGCTGTGCGCGCAGAACAACATGACGGTCGCGATGCCGACCCTGCCGTCGAACTACTTCCACCTGCTGCGCTGGCAGGCGCACAACCCGCACCACAAGCCGCTGGTCGTCTTCACCCCGAAGTCGATGCTGCGTCTGAAGGCCGCGGCGAGTGCGGCGGAGGAGTTCCTGTCCGGCTCGTTCCGCCCGGTCATCGGCGACTCCACCGTCGACCCGGCGCAGGTCCGCAAGGTGGTCATCACCGCCGGCAAGTTCTACTACGACCTGGCGGCGGCCCGCGCCGAGCGCGGCGTCACCGACACCGCGATCGTCCGGGTCGAGCGGCTCTACCCGCTGCCGGTGGCCGAGCTCCAGGAGGAGCTGGCCCGCTACGGCGACAACGTCCAGTTCGTCTGGGCGCAGGAGGAGCCGGCCAACCAGGGTGCCTGGCCGTTCATCGCGATGAACCTGGTCGACCACCTCCAGGTCGTCATCGGCCGCACCGGCGGCGACGCCCGTCTGCGCCGTGTCGCCCGTACGGCCGCCTCGTCCCCGGCGGTCGGCTCGGCCAAGCGGCACGCCGCCGAGCAGCAGGCGCTGGTCGAGGAGGTCTTCGCGCTCTGACGAGCCGAAGCCCGACGCTCTCCACGCCCGCGGCCCCGTCCTCC
>NZ_JBHVET010000823.1:0-3461 GCF_042802135.1 Kitasatospora sp. NPDC057512 | reverse complement strand
GGGGGAGGAGTGAGCGCCGTACGGGCTCCGCGCCCCGCTCCCCTGTCCGGGAGCGGGGGCGAAGCCCGTACGGGGTCGGTCACGGCACCGGGCGCAGGGTGACCGGGGCCGGGGTGAGGGCGCGCAGGACGAGGTCGATGCGCACCTTGGCGGCGCCCGCGCGGTACAGCGCGGTGGAGATCGTCCGTAACTCCTCGGGGCCGGTGCAGGCGAGGCGCAGTTCGAGGTCGGCCTCGCCGGCCAGCGCCAGGCCGCTCTGGACGGCGGGGAACTCCGCCGCGAGGCGGTCGAAGTCGAGCGGGACGGGGCCGTGGCTGATCCGGGCGATCGCGTGCAGGGCCCGGGCCGGGCGGGCCCGCCCCGCCGGGTCCGGCTCGTCCGGGACGAGCCGGAGCGGGGCGGTCACCGGTGCTGGAACCGGACGGTCGGGGCCGGGGCGGAGGCCGCCGCGGGAGCGCGGCCGGGCGGGGCGGTCCTGGACGGGGCGGTGGCGGAGGGAGCGGTCGCGGAGGGGGCCGCGACCGAGGGGGCCGCGACCGAGGGGGCGACCAGCCGCGGGTCCAGTACCAGGGTGTCGATTCCCAGCGGGGCGGTGAGGTCGCGCAGGGCGGGCTCGCCGAACTCGGTGTGGGCCTGATCGGGCCCGAGGAGGGCGGCGAGGGCCTCGGGGCTGGAGAATCCGACCGCACAGCGGCGGCCGTCGCGCAGGCGGAACAGGCGGAGTGCGGTGGTGCTTCCGGTGCCGGAGACGGTGACCGGAACGTGCCAGACGGCGCGGGCCATGCGAATGCTCCCGAGTGGGGTGGTGGTGCCTGCCGGAACTACTGCCTCGACGCTAGGTCGACCCGGCCCGGGAGGCTCCGGTCCTGACGCGCCGTTGACCGAATGGGGTCGTGCGTTGACGCACTCCTGACGTTCGGCTCACCCGAGTGGACCAAACCACTGGTCGGGCGCTCCGCTTGCCGAGCGCCCCGACCCGGACGACCGTGGAACCCGTCCCCGTCACCTCCGCCTCACGCCCCCGCCGCATCCCCGCCGCGCCCTCCGTTCCGGCTGCCGCGACGCCCCCGCGCGAGGGTCGAGGCGCCCGCCGGCCGGGCCGGTGCGAGCCCGGAAACGGGGGGAGGTGGAGTCGGAGGCCCGTGACGAGATATCTTGACGTCAAGACGTTGGAGACGTGAAGCGGAGTACCGATGACTGACTCGACCATCATCTATACGCACACCGACGAGGCTCCGGCCCTGGCGACCTACTCGTTCCTGCCCGTGGTGCAGGCGTACGCCTCGACCGCGGGTGTGCGCGTGGAGACCCGCGACATCTCCCTGGCCGGGCGGATCATCGCGAGCTTCCCGGAGCGTCTGACCGAGGCGCAGCGGATCGGCGACGCGCTGGCCGAGCTGGGTGAGCTGGCCAAGACCCCGAGCGCCAACATCATCAAGCTGCCGAACGTCTCGGCCTCGGTGCCGCAGCTCAAGGCCGCCGTCGCCGAGCTCCAGGCCCAGGGCTACGCCCTGCCGGACTACCCGGACGACCCGCAGACCGACGAGGACAAGGACGTCCGCGCCCGCTACGACAAGGTCAAGGGCAGCGCCGTCAACCCGGTCCTGCGCGAGGGCAACTCGGACCGCCGCGCTCCGCAGTCGGTCAAGAACTACGCCAAGACCCACCCGCACCGCATGGGTGCCTGGTCGGCCGACTCCAAGACCAATGTCGCCACCATGGGTGAGAACGACTTCGCGAGCACCGAGAAGTCCGCCGTGATCGCCGGTGACGGTGCGCTGCGCATCGAGCTGCTCGGCGAGGACGGCACCACCACCGTGCTGCGCGAGAAGGTGCCGGTGCTGGCCGGCGAGGTCGTCGACGCCTCGGTGCTGCGCGTCGCCGCCCTGAACGAGTTCCTGGCCGCGCAGGTCGCCCGCGCCAAGGCCGAGGGCGTGCTGTTCTCGGTGCACCTCAAGGCCACCATGATGAAGGTCTCCGACCCGATCATCTTCGGCCACGTGGTCCGCGCCTTCTTCCCGAAGACCTTCGCCAAGTACGGTGAGGTGCTGGTCGCCGCCGGTCTGAACCCGAACAACGGCCTCGGCGGCATCCTGGCCGGCCTCGACAAGGTGCCGCACCTGGGCGCCGAGATCAAGGCCTCCTTCGAGGCCGAGCTGGCCGAGGGCCCGGCCCTGGCCATGGTCGACTCCGACAAGGGCATCACCAACCTGCACGTGCCGAGCGACGTCATCGTCGACGCCTCGATGCCGGCCATGATCCGCACCTCCGGCCACATGTGGGGCCCGGACGGCAAGGAGGCCGACACCCTCGCCGTGCTGCCGGACCACAGCTACGCCGGCGTGTACCAGGCCACCATCGACGACTGCCGCGCCCACGGTGCCCTGGACCCGGCCACCATCGGCTCGGTGCCGAACGTCGGCCTGATGGCCCAGGCGGCCGAGGAGTACGGCTCGCACGACAAGACCTTCGAGATCCCGGCCGCCGGTACCGTCCGCCTGGTCGACGCCGAGGGCAACGTGGTGCTGGAGCAGGCCGTCCAGCCGGGCGACATCTTCCGCGCCTGCCAGACCAAGGACCTGCCGATCCAGGACTGGGTCAAGCTGGCCGTCACCCGCGCCCGCGCCACCGGCGTCCCGGCGGTGTTCTGGCTGGACGAGAACCGCGCCCACGACGCGGTGCTGATCGAGAAGGTCAAGAAGTACCTGCCGGAGCACGACACCACCGGCCTGCAGATCGAGATCATGTCCCCGGTCGAGGCCACCAGGTTCTCGCTGGAGCGCATCCGTCGCGGCGAGGACACCATCTCGGTGACCGGCAACGTGCTGCGTGACTACCTGACCGACCTGTTCCCGATCCTGGAGCTGGGCACCAGCGCCAAGATGCTGTCGGTCGTCCCGCTGATGGCGGGCGGCGGCCTGTTCGAGACCGGCGCCGGCGGCTCCGCCCCGAAGCACGTCCAGCAGCTGGTCAAGGAGAACTACCTGCGCTGGGACAGCCTGGGCGAGTTCTTCGCGCTGGCCGCCAGCTTCGAGCACCT
Source organism: Kitasatospora sp. NPDC057512 (assembly GCF_042802135.1). Lineage (NCBI taxonomy): Bacteria > Bacillati > Actinomycetota > Actinomycetes > Kitasatosporales > Streptomycetaceae > Kitasatospora > Kitasatospora sp. NPDC057512. Next base: position 421 of record NZ_JBHVET010000823.1, on the reverse strand, counting down.
GGCCACCACCACGGACAACGCCCGCGCCCAGGTGCTGGCCGACACCCTGGACCGCGCCACCGGCACCTTCCTCAACGAGGACAAGTCGCCGAGCCGCCGCCTCGGTGGCATCGACAACCGCGGCAGCCACTTCTACCTGGCCATGTACTGGGCCCAGGAGCTGGCCAAGCAGACCGACGACGCCGAGCTGGCCCAGGCCTTCGCCGGCCTGGCCGCGACGCTGACCGCGCAGGAGTCGGCCATCGTGGACGAGCTGATCGCCGTCCAGGGCTCGCCGGTCGACCTCGGCGGCTACTACCAGCCGGACCCGGCCAAGGCCGCCGCCGTGATGCGCCCGTCGAAGACCTTCAACGAGGCGCTCGCCAACCTCGGCTGAATCCAGGCGGGTTGAGGCACCGGAGGCCCCCGGGTCGGTTCGTAC
>NZ_JBHVET010000822.1:0-3465 GCF_042802135.1 Kitasatospora sp. NPDC057512 | reverse complement strand
GGCCCGCCCGGTGAGGGCGGGCCGGCCGAGGAGGACCGGGTGGCCGGCTACCGGGCGCCCGGTGCGTCCGAGGCCTCGGAGGTGTCCGTGCCGGTCGGATAGGCGGTGGAGTCGGCGCTCCCGGGGACGGAGCCCTGGAGTTCGGCGAGGTCCGCGCTGACGGAGGCGAGCAGTTCCTGCATCTGCTCCAGCAGGCTCTTGGGGGTGGCGGGTCCGGCCGAGGTGCCGTCGGCCGAGCCCGTCGGGCTGCTCGGGAACTGCGGCGTGGCAGATGGTTCGGACATTGCGGGACCTCTTCGGATCGGTGGTGCGGTGTAGGGCGGCCGACGGTGGCTCGGACCGCACGGCGGGAGGCGGCAGTTGCCCGTTACCGGGGTACCCACCCCCGCCGTAGCACCCAACGAACCGGTCCGGTTGCCGTCACCCGGACACCACCCGATGCGGTCCAACTCCGCTGTGCGGTAAGCCTCCCGGGTGAGCCGGGGTTGCCGTCGCGGCGCCGCCTCGGCTAGGCGCGTCACGGTCCGCGCTGCCCAGGGAGCCAGGGCGGCGCGGTGCGGGGAGTGAGGGGCGATGCGGAGCGGGGCGCGGTCGAGCACGGCCGGAAAGGAGCCGGGATGATTCGGAGACGAACCGGAGACGGGCCGGGGGAGAACCCACCCCTTGCCACTCTCAACGTATAGCGCACGGGGGGTCTTGCGGCAAGGCCCCCGTGGTGGCGCACAATCGCAGGCCTCAGATCGGAGCTGATGCCATGAACAGCCGCACCACCAGCGCGTTCGACCTCCCCGCCCGCCTCGTCGCCAAGGCCGACCCGGCGCTGATCGGCGAGGACGAACGGCACTTCGCGGCCGTCGCGGAGAGCCTGGAGCAGTCGATCGCGGAGCTGTCCGACCGCCTCGACGCGCTGCGCCGCGCGCCGGGCGGCCTCGGCCGGGAGGCGATGGACCGGGACATCGAGGTGCACAGGCTGACCGGTCGGCTGCGCGCCCTGCGGCGTTTCGGCCTGGACCTGTGCCTCGGGCGGGTCGTCCGCGCGGACGACCCGGAGCCGGTGTACATCGGGCGGCTCGGCCTCACCGACAGTGAGGGGCGCCGACTGCTGGTCGACTGGCGCTCGCCCGCGGCCGAGCCGTTCTTCGCGGCCACCCACGCCGACCCGATGGGCCTGGTGAGCCGGCGCCGGTACCGCTGGACAGGCGGCCGGATCGGCGACTACTGGGACGAGGTGTTCGCCACCGAGGCCCTGGAGGGGCACGCCGCGCTGGACGACCAGTCCGCGTTCATCGCGAGCCTGGGCGGCAACCGGTCGGCCCGGATGCGGGACGTGCTGGCCACCATCCAGGCCGACCAGGACGCCGTCATCCGGGCGGGGTCCCGGGGCGCCCTGGTGGTGGACGGCGGCCCGGGCACCGGGAAGACGGTCGTCGCGCTGCACCGCTCCGCGTACCTGCTCTACTCCGACCCCCGGCTCGGCCACCGGCGCGGCGGCGTGCTGTTCGTCGGCCCGCACCAGCCCTACCTGGCCTACGTCGCCGACGTCCTGCCCAGCCTCGGCGAGGAGGGGGTGCGCACCTGCACCGTGCGGGACCTCGTCGCCGAGGGGGCGAAGGCCGGGGCGGAGAGCGACCCCGAGACGGCCCGCCTGAAGTCCTCGGTCGACATGGTGAGGGCGATCGAGAAGGCCGTCCGGTTCTACGAGGAGCCGCCCGCGGAGGGGATGGAGGTCACCACCCACTGGGCCGACCTCTGGCTGAGCGCCGAGGACTGGTCCGACGCGTTCGACGCGCCGGACCCGGGCACCCCGCACAACGAGGCCCGCGAGCAGATCTGGGAGGAGCTGGCCACGATCCTGATGGACAAGCTGGACGAGGACGCGGGGGTCTCGCCCGAGCTGTTCCGCCGGTCGCTGCGGCAGGACCGGGAGCTGGTCGAGACGCTCAACCGGGCCTGGCCGCTGATCGACGCGGCCGACCTGGTCGGCGACCTCTGGTCGGTACCCGCCTACCTGCGGATGTGCGCGCCCTGGCTCGCCCCCGAGGAGGTCCGCGGACTCCAGCGCAAGGACGCGCCCCAGGCCTGGACGGTGTCCGACCTGCCGCTGCTGGACGCGGCCCGGCAGCGGCTCGGCGATCCGGAGGCGGACCGGCGCCGGCACCGTCGGGAGGCCGCGGCCGCCGCCGAGCGCGCGCGGATGGCCGACGTCATCGGCGACCTGCTGCAGGCCGACGACGACGGCGAGGGCGCGGTGACGATGCTGCGCGGGCGCGACCTCCAGGACACCCTGGTCGACGAGACGGCTCTGCCCGGTGCCGACCCGGAGCCGCTCGCCGGGCCGTTCGCGCACATCGTGGTGGACGAGGCCCAGGAACTGACCGACGCGGAGTGGCAGATGCTGCTGCTGCGCTGCCCGTCCCGGAGCTTCACCATCGTCGGGGACCGGGCGCAGGCCAGGCACGGGTTCACGGAGTCCTGGCAGGAGCGGCTGGAGCGGATCGGGCTCGACCGGACCACGGTGGCCTCGCTGAGCATCAACTACCGGACGCCGGAGGAGGTCATGGCCGAGGCCGAGCCCGCGATCCGGGCCGCGCTGCCGGACGCCAACGTGCCGACCTCCGTCCGCAGCAGCGGCATCCCCGTCGTGCACGGGTCGGTGGCGGAGCTGGACGCCGTCCTGGACGGCTGGCTCGCCGAGCACGCCGAGGGGGTCGCCTGCGTGATCGGCGCCCCCGGGTTCGAGGCACGGCCGCGGGTCCGGTCGCTGACCCCGGAGCTGTCCAAGGGGCTGGAGTTCGACCTGGTCGTGCTGGTCGACCCGGAGGCGTTCGGCGGGGGCGTCGAGGGGGCGGTCGACCGCTACGTCGCGATGACCAGGGCGACCCAGCGGCTGGTGGTCCTCAGGAGCAGGTGAAGCGTCAAGCGTCGGAAGAGGCGGCGAAGGGAGCGGGGTGCGGACGGAGGGAGCGGAGGGGCTGGAACGCGCGTCGCCCGGTCGGGTGACGCAGGTGTCGGGCGACGGCGTCGGGAGGCCAGACTGGGGCGATGGACGAGGAGGAACCGCTGGCGTCGTGGGCGGCCAGGCGGGAGCGACGGCTGCGGCCGGTCGGGCAGTTGCGGGTCGTACGGCTCACGGTCGGGCGGCAGCGGGGCGCCCATGTGCTGCCGGGCGAACCGAGGCTGATCGTGCGCTGGGACGGCTACCAGTGGCTGCCGGAGACGGTGGCCGAGGACTACGCCACCGCCCAGCGGATCCTGTACGGGACGGAGGGGGCGGGGGCGCCGCGGCCAGGGCGCCCGGCGCGGCGGCCGGGGAAGGCCCCGGGGCGCCACCGCAAGCCCTGAGTCCCGCGCGGGCCCGGGCCGCGAACCGGCCCCCGAGACGTAACGGGGCCGCCAGCCGTAACGGGACCGCCAACCGTAACGGGACCCCAGGCTGCGACCGGACCCCGAGCCGTGACCGGCCTC
>NZ_JBHVET010000821.1:0-3466 GCF_042802135.1 Kitasatospora sp. NPDC057512 | reverse complement strand
GCGCCGGTCAGGGCAGGCAGGAGTCTTCTCATCGGAGCCTCTCGTGGGGAGCGGGCCGGGAGCAGCAGCGTGACAGCAAACCCGCACCTTTGAAAGGCTCATGACATGAGACGCATACGCCCCACCTCGCCCGATGGCGGCCCTACCGCAGCACCGGGAGCACCGCCTGGGCGCTGCGGCCGGTCGCGGCCTCGATGAAGGCCACCGGGTCGGCCACCTCCGCCAGCAGCGCGCGGGTGAAGTGCAGCGCCCCCTCGGCGGGCGGCGGGCCGCCGACGGCCGCGATCAGGTCGAGCAGGTGGACGGTCGCCTCCATCAGCGCCACCTCGCCGAGCGCGCCGACCGTCACGCTGCCGAGCAGCGGGTGCGCCACCGTGGCACCCGGCGGCAGGTCCGCGAGACCGGCCAGCGCCGCCGGGCCCTCGACGCCGAACCGGGCGATCAGCACGGCGGGATCGGCCACCTCGGCGGTCCGCTTCGCCGCCTCGGCGACCTGCCCGGCGGCGGTGTGGGCGAGGCCGCCCGGCCGGTTGTAGGCCCGCAGGATGCCGGCCCCGTCGGTCACCTCGGCCGGCGCGTCCAGGACGGCCCCGCGCAGCCCGGTGAACATCTCCGGCACCGGCGCCACGTGCGCGAACAGCTCCCGTACGGTCCACGCGGGCAGCCGGGTGGGCCGCTCCCAGTCCTCGGCGGCCAGCGCCGCACCCCGCTCCGCCCAGGAGGTCCAGGCCTCCGCCAACAGCACGCGCACGGGATCGTTCTGACTGTTCATCCGCTCTCCTCGGGACGGTGATCACGGGGTCGCCCCCACGCTATCCCGGGCCCCCGGAAAGCCGTTTGCCACCCCGGCCGACTACGCACCGCGACCGACTCTACGCACAGCAACCGACTACGCACCGCGACCTGCCCCGCGGCCCCGGTCGCCGCCCCCACCGCCCCTCGCCCGGTCACCTGACCAGCGGGATCGGCGGCACCGCCCCCGGGCGGCCGCGCGCCCGTTTACGCCCGATTCCTACCTTGTATCCTGGTTCTGTATCCGCTGAGTGACATCCGCCGAAGACCCGAGGACCCGGCCCGGCAGCGGCCCCCGTCCCCGCCGAGCCGACCGACCGACCGACCGACCGACCGACCGACCGAGGACGCTGCCACCGACCCGGAGGAGCGCGGAGATGGCCGAGCAGGACGCCCCCGAGAGGCGGGGCCGGCTGAGCCGCCCGCTGGTGCTGGGCGCCGCCGTGGCCCTGGTCGACCGCGAGGGCCTGGCCGCGCTGACCATGCGCAGGCTGGCCGCCGATCTCGGCGTGGAGTCGATGGCCCTGTACCGCTACACCCCGGGCAAGGAGGCCCTGATCGACGGCCTGGTCGAGGCCTACTTCGACGAGATCAACGCCCGGCTGCGGGCCGGCGCCACCCGCGGCCCGCACGAGGACGGCTGGCGCGCCGAACTGCGCCGGATCGCCCGGGCGTTCGCCGCCACCGCGCACGCCCACCCCGAGATCCTGCCGCTGGTCGCGACCCGCCCACTGGCCGTCCCGGTGGCCCGGCGCCCCGCCTCGGTGCTGGAGCTCACCGAGCACATCCTGGCCGTGCTCGGCCGGGCCGGCTTCGACGACGCCGGCGCGCTGACCGTCTACCGCACCTTCGTCGCCTGGAACCTCGGCTGCCTGCTGGTGGACAAGCGCCAGGTGGTCGACAACCCGAACGAGCCGGACCCGGCCCTGCGGCTCGGCCTGCACCGGCTGTCCGCCACCGACTACCCCAGGCTGCGCGCCCTGGTGCCCCGGTTCTCCGACTTCGACGACGAGGCCGAGATGCTGAGCGGCCTGGACAGCCTGCTCGACGGGATGCCCGAGCCGCCCCTTGACGGCTTCTACGGCGGCGACGCATCCTGAGGATACGAGGTACACGTCGGACATATCCGCTCATATCGGCGCCGCCGTTCGAGCCGCCGGACCCAGCTCCGGCCACCGGCAGCGCCCGGAAGAGGTTCCCCATGTCCGCCGTTCCGAATTCACCCCACGACGACATCCTGCGCCTGCGTGTCACCGCCAAGGACCCGGAGACCCTGCGCGCCCTGCTGCACGACACCCGACCCGACGTCGGCGGACGCCCGCACGTCGAGGAGGACGGCCGCATCGGCATCGACGTCTACGCCACGGCCGACCGGATCCCGGCCCTCGAACGCGAGGGCATCACGGTCACCACCGTCGGCAACGCCAGCGAGGCCGGGCGCACCGCCCAGGCCGAGGTCGGCAGCGGCGACCGCTTCGCCCCCGCCGACGCCGTCCCGCGCGGCCTGGCCGACAAGATCTCCGGCTGACCCGGGAGGCCCGCCATGCCGTACCTGAACGTCACCGAAGTCGAGTCCGCCGTGACCAGCCTGGCCACCGCCTACCCCGACCTCGCCCAACTCGTCACCCTGCCCAACACGTCGATCGAGGGCCGCACCGCCCACGCCCTGCAGATCGGCGTCCCCGCGGCACTCCCCAAGCCGTGCGTGATGATGATCGGCGGGGTCCACGCCCGTGAATGGGGCAGCTGCGAGATCCTCGTCCACCTCGCCGCCGACCTGCTGGAGGCCCAGCGCGACGGCACCGGCCTCGGCTACGGCGGCACCAGCTTCACCGTCGGCCAGGTCAGCGACCTGCTCCACCGGATCGACCTGGTGCTCTACCCGCTGGTCAACCCCGACGGCCGGCACTACAGCCAGACCGTCCGGCCGATGTGGCGCAAGAACCGCAACCCCGCCTACACCGGCGGCAGCCAGAACCCGGACTGCGTCGGCGTCGACCTCAACCGCAACTACGACTTCCTCTTCGACTTCGTCACGGCCTTCGACCCGGCCGCCAACCCCCGGGTGTCCAACGACCCGTGCGACTTCCAGGTCTACGCCGGTCCGAGCGCGTTCTCCGAACCGGAGACCCAGAACGTCCTCGCGCTGCTGGAGCAGTTCCCGCAGACCGCGTGGTTCGTCGACGTGCACAGCTACTCGCAGGACATCCTCTACAACTGGGGCGACGACGAGAACCAGTCGGACAAGCCCGAGATGAACTTCCGCAACGCCGACTTCAACGGCAAGCGCGGCCGGCCCAACGACCTCGCGTACGCCGAGTACATCCCCAGGGCCGACGAGGACGCCGAGCGGCAGCTCGCCGAGGCGTTCTGCCAGGGCCTCAAGGGCGTGCGCGGCCTGGCGTACAAGCCGATCACCGGGTTCCACCTGTACCCGACCAGCGGGACCAGCGACGACTACGTCTTCTCCCGCGCCTTCGCCGACCCCGACCAGGGCAAGGTGTTCGGCTTCACCGTCGAGTGGGGCACCGAGTTCCAACCCCGGTGGGCCGAGATGGAACAGATCATCCGCGACGTGGACGCCGGGCTGGTGCAGTTCTGCCTGGCCACCGCCTGACCCCCTCCCGAACCACAGTGCCCGACAGCAGGGCGCCCGCCACGACCGGTCGTGGCG
>NZ_JBHVET010000820.1:0-3470 GCF_042802135.1 Kitasatospora sp. NPDC057512 | reverse complement strand
GGCCCCCGGTACCGGCCCCGGGCGATCTCCCGCTCGGCCTCGCGCGCCGCGTCGCGGGCCTGCTCGGCGGCGACGGCGACGTACGCGCCGAGGTGCGGTTCCACCTGGTCGATGCGGCCGAGGACGGAGTCGACCAGCTCGACGGGGGACAGCCGCCGCTCCCGGATCCGCGCCGCGGCGGCGGCGATGGTCAGCTCATACGGCCGCATCGGAGCACCCCCCGTCCGCGCGGAAGGCGGTGGCGGGCGGGGTGTCCCCGAGGTCCAGCTCCCGCAGGACGGCGACGACGGACCGGATGTGCTCGGCGGTGGCGGCCACCGCGGCGTGCCGCTCGGCCGGCAGGTCGAGCCCGGCCCGGGCGGCCCAGCGGGCCGCCTCGGGAGGGGTGAGCTCGGCGAAGGACATGGCTGCGCTCCTCATCGTGGGCGTGGCGGGGTGGCGCTCAGGAACCCCCACCAAAAGCTAAGGGTTTGCGTTAGCGAGACTGTAGGTTCTATGTTCGCGTTAACGCAAACGAATGGCTTTTGCAGCGGAGGAGCCGCCCCATGCCCAGCACCCCTACCCCCTTCTGGACGGTCGGCGACCTCACCGTCCACCGCGTCGACGAGGTCCCGCTGCCGCCCGCCACCGGACCGTGGCTGCTGCCCGACGCCACCCCCGAACTGGTGGCCGGCCAGGACTGGCTGCGCCCCGACTTCGCCGACGCCGACGGCGTGCTGCGCCTGGACAGCCACAGCTTCGCCGTCGTCGTGGACGGGCTGCGCGTCCTCGTCGACACCGGCATCGGCAACGGCAAGCAGCGCGCCAACCCGGCCTGGCACGACCTGCGCACCGACTACCCCGAGCGCCTGGCCGCCGCCGGCTTCCCGCCGGACTCCGTCGACCTGGTGGTCCTCACCCACCTGCACGCCGACCACGTCGGCTGGAACACCCGGCAGGTGGACGGCGCGTGGGAGCCCACCTTCCCCCGCGCGCGCTACCTCACCGCCCGCGCCGAGCGGGAGTTCTGGGCCGGGTACCCCATGGACGAGGCCCGCGCGCAGATGTTCCACGACTCGGTGCTCCCGGTCGAGCGGGCCGGCCTGCTGGACCTGGCCGACGTCCCGGCCGAGGGCCTGCGGATCGTCCCCGGCCTGCGCCTGCTCCCCACCCCCGGCCACACCCCGGGGCACGTCGCCGTCGAACTGACCAGCCGGGGCCGGACGGCGCTGATCACCGGCGACTGCCTCCACCACCCGGTGCAGCTCGCCCACCCCGCCGTCGGCGCCTGCGTCGACATCGACCCCCGGCGCTCCGCCGCCACCCGCCGGGCGCTGCTCGCCTCCCTCGCCGATACGGACACCCTGCTGCTCGGCACCCACTTCGCCCCGCCCACCGCCGGCCGTGTCCTCGCCCACGGGGACGCCTACCGGCTGCGGCCCGTGCCCCCGGCGGTCGGGGAGAGCGGCTGGCCCGTCGGCGCCGACGGAGCGCGGTGAGTGCGCACCGGGCGGGGCCGCCGAGCCGGCGCGCCGTCGGTTCGCCTCCGCTCGACCCCTGACCGTCAACTCGGCCCGCCCGAGCGCCGGTCCGATCGTCTGATGAACCGTAGGCTCGACGGCACCCGCTTCGCCGAACCGGGGTCGGTGCCCGCCCTCCCGGAGGCGGGCGGGACGATTGAGACGGCAGGAGGAGTTGAGGACGCTGGGAGCGTTCATCGAGCCCTTCGGGCAGGGATGGGTCCACTTCACCGACTTCGCCATCGCCCTGGTGCTGGCCAGCGCGATCGGCCTGGAACGGGAGATCAGACAGAAGGCCGCCGGACTGCGCACGTACACCGTCGTCGGCCTCGGGGCGGCGCTCTTCACCCTGGTGAGCAAGTACGGCTTCAGCGACGTGGTCCAGTCCGGCGTGGTCACCCTGGACCCGTCCAGGATGGCCGCCCAGATCGTCTCCGGGCTCGGCTTCATCGGCGCCGGCGTGATCTTCGTCCAGCGCGGCTCGATCCGGGGGCTGACCACGGCCGCCACCGTCTGGCTGACCGCCGCGATCGGCACGGCGGCCGCCGCCGGACTGCCGCTGCTCGCCACCGCGGCCACCGCCGCCTACTTCTTCGTCGGCTACGTGCTGCGGCCGCTCACCCACCGCCTGCCGAGGCTGCGCACCCGCCCGGTCAGCTGCCACGTCACCTACACCGAGGGCAACGGCCTGCTGCGGCTGCTGCTCGCCCGGATCACCGCCGCGGGGTTCGCCGTGGCCGAGCTGGCGACCGTGGACCGGGCCGGGCCGCCCGACGAGGGCGGCGGCGGTGTCGACGAGCGGATCGCGGAGGTGCACATCACCGTGCACGGCCGCGGGGACCTGTCCGCCCTCACCGCCGAACTGGCCCGCCTCCCGGGCGTCCTGACCTGCGCGATCAGCCACGCCGAGGACTGAGGCCCGCTCAGCCCGGCGGCACCGGGCGCAGCACCACCTGCCGGGTGGTCTCGGCCGTGCCCTGGAGGTGGTGGACGTAGGCGGCGGCCCGGGCGCGGAAGATGCCGATCGGCACCGAGACGGCGGCCCCCGCGATCACCAGCAGGAAGTCCTCGATCCCCTGGGACTTGCTCCAGACTGGTGGCTCCGGCGCTCGCACGTTCGGCCCAGTCGGGCACCGCCCGCGTCGCCCTGCCCGGCGCCGGCGCCGGTCCACCGCGTGCGGCTTTCCGAGTGAGGGGGCAGGGTGGTGCCGTACGGACCTGCCCGAACCAGGCGGCGCCACCGGTGACCCGGCGGCCGGCCGAAGGAGGCGCCATGCGCACCCTGAAGATCCCCCGTCGGAGCCTGGCCCTGGCCGCGGCCCTCGCCGCCCTGCCGACCGCCGCGCTCGTCGCCCCGGCCCAGGCCGCGACCGGTGCCCGGGCCGCGACCGCCGCCCCGCCGGTGTCCTTCGTGGAGTTCCCCGACACCGCGCTGCCGCGCGACCACGCGACCCGCCCGATCACCGTCACGTACCGCAACGACTCCTCGGCCGACCGGACGGTGGCCCCGCAGCTCCTCGTCGAGTCGCCGGAGAACGGCCCCTTCCTCAGTCCGGCGAGCATCCGGATCGAGGTGCTCTCCCCCGGCGGCCACTGGCGCGCCATTCCGCTCGGCAGTCAGACCGGCACGCTGTACACCCGGCTCGTCCCCGCCAAGACCGTCCTGCACGGCCACCAGACCCTCACCGCGCACTACCGGGTCACCGTGGTCGGGAAGACACCGCTCCAGGGCACGGTCGAGCCCCGGGTGGCGCTCTACCGCTGAGTCACCGGCTGCCCCGGGTCACCTGCGGCTCAGGGCAGCTACGCCGGGGTGAAGGTGCCGGCCGGGGTGCCGGCCAACGCCCCGTCCATCGCGTCGCGCCAGAGGCGGTGGTGCCCGAGGAGGCGTTCCTGGGAACTCCTTGGAAGCCCGGCCTCCGGGTACAGCCCCGCCAGCGTGGCCGTCAGCGGAATCGAGCCGCCCTGCCC
>NZ_JBHVET010000819.1:0-3477 GCF_042802135.1 Kitasatospora sp. NPDC057512 | reverse complement strand
GGCTCGAACGGCGATGGTACGGCGGCGGTTCGGCGAAGGGTCCCACCGGCCGGTGGGACCCTTGGGCGTGGGTGGGTCAGCCCGTTGCCCCCGCCGTCGGCCGGACGGCGACCGCGTCGATCTCGAAGAGCATCCCCGGCAGGGCAAGCGAGGCGACCCCGCTGAGTGTCTGCGCGGGCAGCCGGTCGCCCCAGGCCCCGGCCAGGGCCTTGCCGAGGACGGCCAGCTTCTGCGGGTCGTGGTCGACGATGTACGAGCCGAGCCGGACGACGTGCTCGAAGCCGAGGCCGACCCCGGCGAGCGCGGTGCGCAGGTTGGCGAGGGCGAGCTCCACCTGGGTGGCGAAGTCGCCGGGCACGACCCGGCCGCCGGCGTCGGCGGCGTACTGGCCGCCGATGAACACCGGTTCGCCGGGTGCGGAGGCGGCGTGGCTGTAGCCGAACGGCGTCGGGTCGTGCAGGCCGGGCGGGTTGGTGATGGTGCGGGTGTCGGTCACGGGGTTCCTCTCCTGGTGTCGGACGGGCTCGGTGCCGGGCGGTCTACGGCTCGGACCGGGCGGCTTCCTCCCGGGCGTCGCGCCAACTCGGGGATTCCAGGAAGTGGTTGTCGAAGAGGTCCTGCTTGGCGAGCAGCTCCTCGACCGTCGCCTCGCCCGCGCGGATCCGCTCCAGCAGGCGGAAGTAGTCGAAGCGCTCCACCCCGGGGGTGATCACGATCAGCAGGTCCGCCCCGGAGTCCGGTGCCGCCGCGAAGGCGTGCGGCAGATGGGGCGGCACCACCACGAGGTCGCCGCTGCGGGCGGTGACCACCTCGTTCCCGACCAGCACCTGGGCCGAGCCGTCGACGACGAAGAACAGCTCCGAGGAGCCCCCGTGGTAGTGCGGAGTGGCGCCGTCCTTGCCGCGCCCCAGCGTGACGCGCAGGGTGCTCAGGGCGCCGCCGGTGGCGCTGGAGTCCGCCAGCAGCCGCCCCTTGCCGCCGACCATCGAGACGGTCTCGGCTTTGTCCTGCTCGCCGACGTCGAGGACGCACAGAGCCCGGCACCCTGACGGCCCCGCCCGAGGTCCAGCCACCCGTGACCGCTCCGGAGCGTGTTGATGGATCGCCAGGGTGCCCCGCTTGCGCCTTCGGGTGAACCGTCGACCGCTACGCCCGGAAGGGAGTCACCCGTCGTCACATGCTCCACGTGGTGTGGAGTCGACGAAGGGGCGGAACCGTGTGGATCCGTTGTCCTCCGGGGCGAAGTCCGGTGGCCGCCCGCCTGCGTGAGCCTCACGCAGGCGGGCGGTGCCGATGCCGGGCCTCTCATGGGCCCGGGGGTGGGTCACCAGGGTGCGGTGACCGGGATGGTGTCGCGGTGCTCGCCCGCGTAGAGGGAAGGCAGGAACCGGGCGAGGAAGGTGAACTCGTTGTAGCAGTGCCGCAGTACTTCGCGGCCGAACTCGTCCGTGAAGGTCTCGGCGATCTGCTGCGGCGTCAGTTTGCCGACGAGGTCCACGCCGAAGTAGAAGTTGCTGCGCAGGGCGCTGCCCCAGGGCGTGTCGCGGCACAGGTGCAGGAGCCGGTTGCCCAGGACGCGGCCGTCCTCGTCGCGTTCGGGCTCGAAGCCGTTGCCGACGCGGCCACAGACCGCGCCGGTGATCCGGCCCTCGTCGCGTGCCTGTCGGTACGCGGCGGGGGTGAAGAACTCCTCCGGGTCGCGGAACTGGACGGCGATCCGCTGTGCGGGCAGGTGTCCGAAGCGCTCCTCGGCGAGGTGGATCGAGCCGGGCAGTTCTCCCTCGACCCCCTCGGCCCAGTTGCTGGCGACGTGGTCGATCGGGTGCCACCAGACGTACTGCCGGGTGAGGGGCCGGGAGCGGAACCACCACTCGAACATCTCGCCGGTGACGCCGTGCAGGTCGGTGCGGCAGGCTATGTGGAGGACTCCGTCCGCATCGCGTTCGAAGCCGGTCTCCAGTGGCAGCGGCGTCGGGTCGAGCAGGGCGTCGAGGCCGGTGAAGGGCATTCCTGTTCTCACTTTCGGTTTCCGTGGGTTGTCGCGGGGTGCGGAGCGGCGGCCGGTGTGGCCGGCGTCCCGTGGCCCGCATGGTCCGGGCCCGGGTGGGGCTCCGGCCGGGTGGGTTCGGGGCGCGATCGGGCCAGCAGGGCGCGCATCCCGCTCTCGCCCGCCACGATGGCGAGCAGGCCGAGCAGTGCCGGCCACGGCGGGGCCGGTGAGCGCACGCCCATGAGCCCGTACAGCAGTCCGGCGGCGATGCCCGCGGCCAGGGACAGGGCGTAGCGCCGGGCTGTCGCGCGGATGCCGGTCATGTCAGGGCTCCCGGGATTCCGTAGCCGATCAGCATTCCCGCCAGTCCGGTCAGGGCGACCAGTGGGGGAGCGGGGGAGCGTACGCGCAGCAGCGCGTACATCGCTCCGACGACAAGACCGGCTCCGGTGATGGCGGCATAGGTGAGCACCGCGACCTCCTGGTTCGGGCAGGCGGCCCCTTGCGTGGCCGCCGGCTGGTTCCGTCACCGTAACATGAATATGAATCCATATTCAGATTCGAGTGTGTGAGGATGGGCCCATGACCACGCGCCCCGGCCCTCCCCGGCAGAAACGCAGCCAAGCGGCGATGGAACGGATCCTGGAAGCCGCCCAGCAGCTGATCACCGACGAGGGCGTCGCCGGGTTCACCCTCGGCACGGTGGCCGCGCGCGCCGGCGTGGCCGTGGGCACCGTCTACCAGCGCTTCGCCAACAAGGAGGACCTGCTCGTCTCGACCCAGCGGCGCTGGCTCGACGAGGTCGCCCGGGCCCAGCGGGAGCTCTTCCTGCCCGCCGCGGTGCGGCAACCGGACTTCGTCCGGGCCGTCTGCCTGTACGCGGAACACCTGGTCGCCCTGTTCCGGGACCACGCCGCTCTCGTCCGCGAGTTCGTCGTGTACGCGACCGCCGTGCCCGCACTGCGGGAGTCCGCTCAGCAGCGGCTCGACCAGCTCGCGCGGGAGCGGTGCGACGCCCTGATGGCACATCCCGGCCGGCCCCCGCACATCACCCGCGGGCACCTCCTGCTCGCCCTGCGCGCCGTGCAGTCCCTCCTGGAGTGGCGCGTCGCCGCCTCGCCCGACACGGAGGAAGCGGCCGCCATGCCGTGGGAGACCCTGGCCGACGACATCCCGAAACTGGTCACCGCCTACCTCGGCCACGACGCCTGACGGACGGACGAGGGGTCTGCGACCCGTCCGCCTGATCGTGTGTCCATCGGACGCCCGGAGCCAGTCCTGGAAGGGCGGCGAACAGGTCGAGTACCGGGGCGAGGGCATCGGCGACAGCAAGGCGGCCAACGTCTCCGGCAGGTCGACCAAGCGCGAGGACCTGTACATCGGCCTGGGCGCCGGGCAGTCCGGCTTCCCTGCCGGAACCTGGAAGCACGGCGACACCTACAAGCGGGACGTCTTCTCCTGACCGTACGTCCGAGACTCCCCACGGC
>NZ_JBHVET010000818.1:0-3478 GCF_042802135.1 Kitasatospora sp. NPDC057512 | reverse complement strand
GATCGGGGGCTGTTTCTCTATCCTGTGGCTGGTGCAGGGTTCGAACCTGCGTAGCTTGCGCGACAGATTTACAGGCCGCTGACCAGGGATACCTTGACCTGCAAGGTCTTGATCACGGGCCGGATCTGGTCCGCGCCTGGTCCGGATCATGGTCCCGACGACCCCCTGCCAACGGGGGTGCATGGGCGGGATAGGGGCGGACTGTTACGAGTTTCGCTACTTCATCAAGGCTCGCTGCGCTCGCGGCGCTGGCCCGCCGCTCGCCTCCGCTCCTGTCTGCACCCCACGACGACGACGGCCGGCCGCGCCAGGGCGGACGGACGACGTAAGGACAAACCCGCCGCGGCCGGGGGCGGGCGCCGGCGCGAGTTAGCTCTCCGCTTCTTCGGGCAGGTACTTGGTCAGCGTCGTGGTGAGATCCTTGTAGGCCTGCTTGTAGACCTCGGCCTTGATGGTTCGCGGATAGAGCAGGAATCCGTAGTCACGCGCGACGATTGAGCCGTTGATCTCTTTCGACCAGAGGAGGTCAACGAGCGGAGGCATGATCTTTGCTGCCACGTCGTCGCTTCCGTTGCCCGTGGCTGCGTTCATGCAATATCGAATCCCGCCGATGGCAAGGTCGACGAGGGAGCTCACATGAGATGCTCCGTCGCATGACATCGAATAGTGCACAACGCGCTCAACTTTTGGCTGGCGTCCGTCGGGAAGGTTTAGCGGCTGTTGGAATCGGTCTCGGAAGTAGCTGAAGCCAAACTTCGGGTCGACGCGATCGATGCAGACTGCACCATAGTCATCCAGCTCTTCGAGGTATGCCATCCCAAACTTTGCGATGATCGCATTGAGCCCGTACTCGGCTGTCCTGTCTGCCTGTCCGCTGGCGATGCCATGGTGGATCGCGTAGACGAAGAGGTCTACCCCTATCTCTGATGCGCGCTCCAGGGCTGTGCGCTTCGCATCGGTCCACGTTGCCAGATCCATCCCCTTCGGGCGGGATGCAGTCTGAAACTTGAACTGATCAGTGTCCTGAAACCCGTATTGCTCGCGAACCTCCTGCACCATGTCATGGGCTGCTGCTATTTGAGAGCTTTCCATCGCGAGGCCGCCGCAGATAAAGAAGGTTCCATCCTTTGGCGAGTTATTGGTTTCATCTACGAATAGCCACCTCATTGGCGCCCCTTACCTACTCCAACGCTGGGTCTGCCAGGCTACCCGATTCGGGATTTCACTGGCTAGGGGGTTGATATATCGCTTGACATTTTCCAGGGGTACTGGCAAATGGCCTGAGGGGTGGCGCCGTTGATTTGCTGTGATCCCGCCAAGGGGAGTGGCGTTACAGCTGGATCCGCCCGGGCCGCCTCCGGGCCGGGCGAGGTCTACCGGAGGCGACCAACGTTGACAGCCGGTGATAGGAAACGTGCTGGTCAGCAGGGTGGGCGAGTGCCCAGCCGCTGACCAGCCCGGTGGCTGATCAGAACTCGGACATCAGGTCAGAGCGTCCGCGATGAGCTCCATCGAGTCCACGATCACCACGGCGCCAGCGGCGGCGAGCCTGACATCCTTCCCTGGCCTGTTGGCGTATCCGATTGTCGGGACACCAGCGGCCTTCCCGGCCTCGACGTCGCGGGCCGCGTCGCCGATGAAGATGCAGTGCTCCGGCCCGGTGCCCGCGGCCTCCATGGTTTCGAGCAGGAGGCGCGGGCTCGGCTTCATGGACGAGGGGTCGCCAGGGGCTCGACCGAAGACGCCGGCCACGTAGCCGCTGAGGCCGTGCTCGGTGAGGTAGGTCTCAATGGCCGCACCCGAGTTGTTGCTAACGACCGAGACCAACCGACCGGAGCGGACGGCAGCTCGCAGAACCGATTCTCCGCCCAGGGTCGGGCGAGCTACCCGAACAGCTTCGGTCTCCAGTGCGGTCAGCACGGCGTCCGCGCTGGCCGTGAGATCGGGGCGGGCGCCCGAGATCAGCCGGAGCAGGGCGAGCGGATCGTTCTCCTCCTCCGCCCCGGCCGGGGCCCGCTCGCCCGCAGCGAGCAGGTCTTCACAGAGTCGGCGCGCGACCTCCGGGGCGGGCAGGCCGGCGAAGACCGAGCAGACCGGGCCGTCGAAGTCGAGCAGCACGTGCTTCACCGGCCGCAGCACGTCGGCGAGTTGCTGACGGGTGGCGGTCATGGCTGCCGCTCGTAGGCGATCGTGGACCACACGCTGTCGAACCACATCTGGGCCTGCTGGACGTACTGCGAGCCGAGCGAGGCGTCGTCCGGGCCGGCGGCGTGGTGGAACAGGGTGGTGTCCTTGCCGGTCACGTCGTAGAAGGTGTGGGCGGTGTCGTCGATCGCCACGGTGCGCTCGCGGAGCGGGTAGAAGCCGAAGAACGCCTCCGACCGGTTCAGGATGTACAGCTTGAACAGGCTGGACGCCCGGTGGACCTTGACCTGGACGCTCGCCTTCTGGACCAGGCCCAGCTCAGCCAGCATCTCCACCGAGTGGGCGATGCCGCCGGCGTTCGTCAGGGCGATGTTGCGGGCGCGCTGCCGGAGGACGGCCTCGTCCTGGAGCCCGTCGACCAGGACCGGTACGGCCATGGGCGCCGTGGTGTCCGGCAGCAGCAGGCGGACCGTGATGGATTCCGGCGCCAGCCGCCCGGAGCGGACCTTGTCGAGCGGCTCCTGGAGCGCGTTGTGCAGCGTCTCGCTGGAGAAGCCGGCGAAGTCGAGCGTCACTTGCTGCTGCTCGAAGGCCGCTTCGAGGTGCGGCCGCAGCCCAACCGGCCGAGAGGTGCGCTCCCGGACGAACGAGCCGCTGCCTTGCCGGGTCACGATCAGCCCCTCGGTGCGGAGCAGGTCGAGCGCCTTGTCCACCGTGCCGCGCGCCACGCCGAAGTGCTTGGCCAGCTCGGGACCGGAGGGAAGCTTGTCGCCGGGCTCGAACCCTGGCTGCTTCGTGAGGATCGAGGCCCGCAGAGAGCCGCGGACCTGCTGGTACGGGGGGCGAGAGTCATCCGGGTCTAGGGCCATAGACCAATGCTAGGGGAGGCGCCCAACAGGCGCGAGAAACCCGACTCTCTTGACCTGCCTAAGCAGGTTGTCTATGTTGTGGGTGTCGCACCAAGTGAGACAGGGGCGACACAGAGGGGCCTTCTTTGGGCTGCTCTGACCTGCACAAATGCGCCCGTGAATGGCCGGCTGCCGCCGCGTCCAGGGCGAAGGGGCCCGGGATAGATCGGGCCGAGGTACCCGGCGCCTGGGCAGTCCGGAGGGCACGACCGAAAGGTCACGCCGTCCACGCCTGAACGGGAGCTCGCTCCCCAAGAGGACGGCATTTCGGGCCCTGCTCCGCTTCGGCGGAGTGGGGCCCGAGCTGTGAACGAGTGACTTTGGCCCGGCCCTTCCGTTCGCGGTGGGGCCGTGGCCATGGCTACTCGTGCATCGCAAGTAGCTGGGCCCAGATGAGTCGGGCCGCCGCGCTCCCGGCCAAGGTT